>NZ_JADDRN010000032.1:0-62621 GCF_017355445.1 Delftia sp. SD018 | reverse complement strand
CGTGCCGCCCGGACGCGTGGGGCCCTGGTTGGGAACGCGCAGGCTGTCAGGGATCGGCTCCAGATCCAGCGCTTCGCGGATGAAGGCGCGCAGCGAAGTGACGAGTGCCGCAGTCTCGACAGGCTGGCCTGCCACCATGTCCTGGGCCGCCTGGGCGGCCATGCGCACCTGGTCCTGCGTCCCGAGCAAGATGACATCGGACAGCGCGGCTTCAACCGCATCGCGAATGCGCCGTTGGCGCTCGCTGCCAAAAGCCGGTGGTGCATCGGCATCGGCATCGTCGGCGGCGGGCCTGCGCAGATCGCGCAGGTGCAGGGGATTCACATGCAGCGTGCCCGTGAAGGAGCCGCCCAGCGTCTTGTAGGCGGCGATAAGCGACTTCAGGCGTTCATTGATCTGGCGGTTTTCACGCTCGCGCCGCTTTTGCACGGTCTGCATGAACAGCAGGCGAATGCCCATCATCAGGCAGGTGACCAGCAGCAGGCCCAACACCGTGGACAGCAGCGAAGACCAGGAGCTGAAATCTAGTGATGAGCGCATGCGCAAGGCCTCGGGAGTTGATCCAAGCCTTCAGTGTGCCTCCATACAGACAGGTCGGCGGGTAAGAAGAGTGCTGTTTGCAGGCGCCGCTTGGCCTATGCTTTCGATACTTCACACATCAGCTACAGGGCGCATGGCATGCGCCCCGGGGAGACAGCATCCAGTGAAAACAACGAAGCAGGGGGTACATCCCTCATGGATCGTCGTGGCGGCCGGCGTCAGCGCGGCTCTGCATGTAGGCAAGCTGCCGCCGGCTGTGCCGGTGCTGCAGCAGCAATTGGGCCTGTCCCTGCTGCAGGCCGGCTTTCTGCTTTCCACCGTGCAGGTGGCCGGCATGGTGCTGGGCCTGGTGGTGGGTCTGGGTGCAGACCGCTGGGGGCTGCGGCGCAGCATGCTGGCAGGCCTGCTGCTGATGGCGGGTGCCAGCGCCCTGGGCGCCACCGCTACGGGGTTTGCAGCGCTGCTGGCCTTGCGTGCCGTGGAGGGGCTGGGTTTTTTGCTGGTGGCCATGCCGGGGCCGGGTCTGATCCGGCGCTGCGTGGCGCCACGCGATCTGAGCGCGCGCATGGGCTGGTGGGGCACCTATATGCCGTTGGGCAGTGCCATCGGCTTGCTGCTGGGGCCGTGGGTGATGGCCTGGGCATCCTGGCCCGCATGGTGGTTGCTGTTGGGGCTGATCTCGGCATTCGCATGGGTCGCCGTCTGGTGTGGCGTGCCGGCAGACAGGCCGGTGCCCCTTGGCGCGTCGGTGGCGGGCGGTGGCTGGCGTCCTCGCCTGGCGTTGACCCTGCGCAGCCCCGGACCCTGGTGCGTGGCTGTGGCCTTTGCCGTGTATTCAGGGCAGTGGATGGCCGTCATCGGCTTTCTCCCCACGGTCTATGCCGAGGCTGGCCTGGGCGCCGCATTGTCGGGGACGCTGACGGCCGTGGTGGCACTGGCCAACATGGTGGGCAATGTGGCCTCGGGCCGTTTGCTCCAAGGCGGCTGGAGCGCCACGCGCGCCTTGCGTCTGGGCTTTGGCTGCATGGCGGCGTGTGCGCTGCTGGCCTATCTGCAATGGCAGGGGCAACCGCTGGCGCCGTTGTGGCTGCGCTTTGTGGCGGTGGTGTTGTTTTCGGCGGCGGGCGGGCTGATTCCGGGCACGCTGTTTTCCATGGCAGTGCGGCTGGCCCCCGATGAGTCCACGGTATCGACCACGGTGGGTTTCATGCAGCAATGGTCCAGCGTGGGGCAGTTTGCAGGCCCGCCTCTGGTGGCGGCCGTGGCCGTGCAGGCGGGCGGATGGCAGTGGACCTGGGTGGTGACGGCGGCCATGTGCGCCATCGGCTGGTGGCTGGCCGGCGCGATCGGGCGCATCAGCGTTGCGGGTGCAGCGCCGCGCGGGCGCGCTGCAGTCTGATCACGCGTCGCGCGAGCCTATCAACGCCTTCAAGGCCTCTTCCATCTGCTGCGCATGGTCCAGCGCGGGCAGCCAGGCCTGGGGCACCGGCTGGGCGGGTGCCTGGGGAGCGGAGGCGGCCAGTTCGGCCAAGGCGTCATCGGGCTGCAGGGCCACCACGTTGCCGTTGGCGGACAGCTGGCGGCAGGCGTCGACCAGCCATTCACAGTGCAGCACGATGGCGCGCGGCATGAGGCCACTGTCATGCGACATGCCGCGCACCAGGCTTTCGCCCAGCAGCAGTGCGCTGGCATACAGGCGCACGGCGTGGCGGTCATAGCGCCCGGTGATGGTCTGCAGCCCCGCGCCACCCAGGCGGCCGCGCAGGGACCACCGGCTGGCGCTTTGCGCCTCCACCATGGCTGCGCGCAGTGCGCTCAGCGCATCGCTGCTGCGTGTGAGCTGGCCCAGCGCGACGGTGGCATCGGGCGTGTCGTGGGTGGCGGTGGCGCGCAGGGTGGCTTCCAGCCCCTCGGCCAGCTGGCCCAGCAAGGCGCTTGCCGAGCGCGACACGGCGCGCAGGGGATTGGCCGTGAAGATCACCTGGCTGAACATCAGGCCGACACCGGCGCCCACCAGTACGTCAACCAGCCGCGTCTCGCCCGCGGCGCTCGGCCCCATGCTCAGCACCAGCACGACGGAGACGCCCGCCTGTATCGGGACGACCGGCGGCTGCCCGAGCATGGCGGCCAGAGACAGGGCGACCAGCGAGGCCAGACTCAGCCGCAGCAGCGGAATGGTGTCGGGCAGCAGCCAGGCCAGTTCGCCGACGATGATGCCGATGGCGCAGCCCAGCACCAGACCCCAGGTCTGCTTGAGGTGGCTGGGCAGTCCGGGCGCCAGGCAGACCAGGGCGGTGACAGCGGCAAAGACGGGTTTGGGGTGGCCGAGCAGGTAGTGGGACAGCTCCCAGGCCAGCATCGCACCCAGGGATGCGGCGATGGCGTCGCGCAGCGCCAGCCGCAGGCGGCCGGGCGCAGCGGCCATGCCGCTCTTGGGAGTTCCAGGGGGTGTTTTTGCTTTTGCTTTTCGCCAACGCACGAAGATTCTCCCTCCAGTATGCGAAATCCAGGTTCGCAAATGCCCAAAAGCATAGCGGCCGGTGCAGGTCCGGAGTGCAGGAGAGAAGCTTCTTGCTTGTAAGAAAGCAGCCCGCGGCGGGGCGGGTCGGCAGGTCAGGCGGGTTGGAGCAGGCCTTCGATGAAGGCCCATTCCTCGGGCGTGACCGGCGTGATCGACAGGCGGTTGCCCTTTTGCAGTACACGCATGTCGGCAAGCTCGGGATGCTCGCGCAGCTCGGCGATCTGCAGCGTGCGTGTCTTGCGCAGCGCCTGCACGTCCAGCGTGAGCCAGCGTGGCTTGTCGGGCGAGGACTTGGGGTCGTAGTAGGGACTGCGCGGGTCGAACTGCGAGGCATCGACGCGCAGGTTGCCTGCAATGCGGGCGATGCCGTAGATGCCGGGCTCGGCGCAACTGGAGTGCCAATACAGCACCCCATCGCCCACCTGCATGGCATCTCGCATGAAGTTGCGCGCCTGGTAGTTGCGCACACCGTCCCAGGCGATGGTGGCCTGCGGTGCGGCCAGCGCGTGGTCTATGGAGAATTCGTCTGGCTCGTTCTTCATGAGCCAGAACTGGCGGGCGGAGGTGGGGGCGGCAGTCATGCCGCGATTGTGGCAAATCCCCGGGCGCCGTGGCGGCGTTCCGCGCACGCCGGCAAGAGCGCGCCGGTGACGGGACAATCACTTTCAGCCGGGCACCTCTCCAGCCCGCGAACCACAGGAATCCTGCATGACCGACAGCTCCACCTATGTCCCGCCCGCCGTATGGCAGCCAGCGCCTTCGGGCGGCACCTTTGCCAACATCAACCGCCCGGTCGCCGGTCCCACCCATGACAAGGCATTGCCGGTGGGGCAGCAGCCGCTGCAGCTGTATTCGCTGGCCACGCCCAACGGCGTGAAGGTCACCATCATGCTGGAGGAGCTGCTGGCGCTGGGCCATGCCGGCGCGGAGTACGACGCGTGGCTGATCCGCATCAGCGAAGGCGACCAGTTCTCCAGCGGCTTTGTCGAGGTCAATCCCAACTCCAAGATCCCGGCGCTGGTGGACCGCAGCGTCGAGCCGCCGGTGCGCGTGTTCGAGTCAGGCTCCATCCTGCTGTACCTGGCCGAGAAGTTTGGTGCGCTGCTGCCTGCCGAGCCCGCTGCGCGCACCGAGACGCTGAACTGGCTGTTCTGGCAGATGGGGTCGGCACCTTACCTTGGCGGCGGTTTCGGGCATTTCTATGCCTATGCGCCCGAGAAGTTCGAGTACCCCATCAACCGCTTCACCATGGAGACCAAGCGCCAGCTCGATGTGCTCGATCGCCAGCTGGCCCTGCACCCGTTCATTGCAGGGGCCAACTACAGCATTGCCGATATCGCCATCTGGCCCTGGTATGGGGCCCTGGTGCTCAACGAGGTGTATGGCGCGGCCGAGTTCCTGTCAGCCCATGAATACACGCATGTCATGCGCTGGGCCAGGGAGATTGCCCAAAGGCCGGCCGTGCTGCGGGGCCGCCGCGTGAACCGTACCTGGGGTGATGAAGCCACCCAGGTGCCCGAGCGCCACCAGGCGTCGGACCTGGGCTGATAGCCGTCTACTGGGAGCGGCCCCAGGGGCCGCGATCGGGCTGGCGCCAGAAGCGCGGGCGCTTGCCGGAAGGCTCGGGGGCGGGCTCGGCCTCGCGCCCGTCCTTGTCGGTCCTGTCGGCCTTGCCAGCCTTGTCGGCCTTTTTGGCGTTTTCCAATTGCTGACCTGTCTGCTCGACCTTGCGCGCCGTGCGATCCAGCCGTGAGGGAATGTCGAGTTCTGCGTGCTCGACCACACGAATGCAGTCCTGGATATGGCGCTCGCCCAGGTAGCGCAGCGTGGCATAGCCCAGCGCTGCCGCTGCGGCCTGGCCTGCCAGCGGCACATACTTGGCGGCCTGCGTGGCCGTCATGCGCATGCCGGCCGCGCGCGCCAGGCGCACCACCATGTCGCGCGTGATCAGCTTGCCGATCAGCACCGAGCCCACCATGGCCACGGCCTTTTGCACCTGCTCGCGCTTGCCGGGTTCCAGCTTGTCCAACTGTTCGGGCGTGAGGCCGAATTCGCGGTTGATGCGTGGCAGCAGTCGCGCCAGCAGTGCCGCATCCACCAGCCAGTCCAGGCCCGGAATGGGCAGGCTGCTGGCTGCTGCGCCGACCAGCGCACGCCGGTGCAGCAACTTGCGCGCGCTCTCGGCCGCCTGCGCCACATCTTGGCGCGGTGGTGGAGGGGGAGGGGTTTTGTCCGATGTGCGAAAGATCATGCGTGCCAGTGAAGACGGGGCAGATGTCGATCAGGAAAATGCGCCAGCCGGCGGATGCGGCTGGCGCGCAGGGTGGTCAGCGTGCGCTCTTGCTGCGCACCAGACTGTAGATGAAGAGGATGACGATGGCGCCCACGATGGAGGCGATCCAGCCGGCGGGTTGCCCGGCCTCGTACCAACCCATCGCGACACCTACGTAGCTGGCAAGAAACGATCCTGCCACGCCGAGCAGGATGGTCATGATCCAGCCAAGGCTGTCATCGCCGGGTTTGAGTGCCCGCGCCAGCAAGCCAACGACCAGGCCAACGATGAGGGTACCAATCAAGGACATCATGCTTTTCTCCGAACTGAAGCTTCCATGCCGCGACTCTAGGGCCCGGCACCGGGTGGCCCTGTCGGACAGCATCTCAACCTGGGACGAAGCCAGAGCAGGGTCCTGAAAAACAAAACGCCTGCATGTGCAGGCGTTTGTGGATTGGCGCAAAAGCTGCGATCACTGCAGCTGGCTTGCCTGCATCTGCAGGGCCAGAGCGGCCTTGCTGGCGTCAAGGCCCAGGCCGTCGGCGTCCTGCACGCGGCGGGCTCCATCGAAGCGGCGGGCCCAGTACGCGCTTTGCATGCTTTCCACGCGAACCTGCGCACCGGTGCGCGGTGCATGGATGAAGTTGCCGTCGCCGACATAGATGCCGACATGGCTGAAGGTGCGGCGCATGGTGTTGAAGAACACCAGATCACCGGGCTTGAGTTCGTTCTTGTCGATTTTCTCCGTGGCCTGTGCCTGCTGGTCAGCGCGGCGCGGCAGGACCTTGCCCAGGGTTTCGGAGTAGATGGCGCGGACGAAGCCGCTGCAGTCGAAGCCGGTCTCGGCACTGTTGCCGCCGCGGCGGTAGGGAACGCCGATGAAGCCCATGGCGGTCACGACCAGATCGGAGGTCTTTTCGGCGACGCTTTGTCGTGCTTCCTTGACGAAGTCGGAAGTGCGTTCCGCCATGTGGTGGCGGGCTTCGCGCAGCTGCGAGATGAGGCTGCGGTTGACCAGCAGCTGGTTCATATCGTCGTCACGCATTTCGGGCGGAGCCGCGTGTGCCGTGACGCTGACAAACAGGAGTGCAATAAGCCATCGGGACATGGGGCGCGAGATTACCACGCAAAAACGTAGGACAAATTCGATAAGACCCCCGAAAGCCTGGGTTTTTGAGTTACCTCAGGAATCCGGGCTGCGCGGCAGGGAGCGCACGCAAGCTGCGACAATGGAAAGCTTTCCCTTTTGTCCTCTATAAGAAGGGCGGCCCGCGCCGCCCCATATTCCCAAGAAAGATCCGCCATGCTGCTTGAAGCCACCGACTCCCAGCTCGTACTCGTCGATTACCAGGAGCGCCTGATGCCGGCCATCTTCGAGGGACCGGCAGTTCTGGCCAATGCCGTGAAGCTGGCGCGCCTGGCGCAGCTGGTGGACGTGCCGGTCTTCGGCACCGAGCAGAACCCCTCGCGCCTGGGCGCCAACGACGCCGAACTGCGCGCGCTGTGCGACCGGACCCTGTCCAAGATGCATTTCAGCGCCGTGGCCGAGGGTCTGGGCGAGTGGCTGCGTCCTCCTGCACGGCCCCAGGGCGGCAATGCACGCAGCCTGCCCAAGCATCTGCAAAAGCCCCAGCAGCAGGCGCCCGAGCGCAGCATGGTGGTGATTGCCGGCTGTGAAGCCCATGTCTGCCTGCTGCAGACGGCGCTGGAGCTGCTGGAAGATGAGTTCGATGTCTGGGTCGTCACCGACGCCTGCAGCTCGCGCACCGAGCGCAACCGCGATGCCGCCTTCGACCGCCTGGCCGGCGCGGGTGCCGAGCTGGTGACCACGGAGATGGTGGCCTTCGAGTGGCTGCGCAGCTGCGAGCATCCGGCCTTCAAGGACCTGCTCGCCCTGGTCAAGTAAGGCACGGGTTCCTGGTTCCTCCGTCTTGGGGCGCTCTTTGGAGCGCCTTTTTTCATGGTGACCTGTCTGTTCTTGGGAGGCGGGCTGCCGCTGCACCGCGTAGTTCTACGGAGCTGCGTGCGTAGCCGGCCGAATAGGCGCGGGCAGGGCGTTTTTCTACAGTGGCGGCCTTCCCCCAAGAGAGACTGTATGAAGCACGTTCTGACCTTCACCGCCCTGATCCTGACCGCCTCGGGCAGCGCTTTGGCTGCCGACCATTTCTATGGCGCCGTCCGCATCAACTCCGCCAACTACAAGGCCCACGATATGGACTCCAGCGCCCGCCCCGGCTTGGGGCAGTTCGTGCCTGGTGACGACAGCCGCCGCGCTACAGGCGGCTCTCTGGCCCTGGGCTATCAGCTCCCGTCGGACTGGCGCCTGGAAGCCGAATACACCCTGCCCAGGAGCAACGAATTCACCAGCGGCTCCACGCGCTTTCCCACGAGCTTCAATCACCACAGCATCCGTTCTCAGCGCCTGATGATCAATGCGTACAAGGATTTCCCCCTGAACGCGCAGTTCTCCGTGTACGGCACGGCGGGCCTGGGCCTGGCCCACCTGCAGTCCAGCGGCTGGCAAGGCAATCCGAATCGCCAGTACTTCAGCGATTCCCAGAACAATCTGGCCTATGCGCTGGGCTTTGGCGTCAGCTACTCGCCGATTCAAAAGGTCAGCATCGACCTGGGCTACCGCTATGTGGGCATGGGCAAGACCCATAGCGGCGCCAACAACTTCACCAATGTTCGTGGCCTGCAGGATGAGCAGATGCGCGCCAAGCTGAGTTCCAGCGAGATCTCGGTCGGCCTGCGCTACAGCTTCTGAGTTTGAAGGGGGCCTGCCCGCGCAGCGCGGAGTTGTCAGCTTTTGGCAAGCGCATTATGAATAATTATGAATTCAGAAGCCGCCAATCCATGACAACGACAGGAGACAGACAATGGCCCCGCGTTTTGACGATTTCCACCGCCGCTCCATCGAGGAGCGCGATGCCTTCTGGGCCGAGCAGGCCCGCCGCATCGACTGGCATGTGCCGCCCCATCGCATCTGCGACTACGACAATCCGCCGTTTGCACGGTGGTTTGTCGGGGGGCAGACCAATCTTTGCCACAACGCCGTGGACCGGCACCTGGCCGAGCGCGCCGACCAGAACGCGCTGATCGCCATCTCCACCGAGACCGGCACGGAAAAGGTCTACACCTACCGCGAACTGCATGCCGAGGTGCAGCGCATGGCCGCCGTGCTGCAGTCGCTGGGCGTGCAAAAGGGCGACCGCGTCCAGATCTACATGCCCATGATTGCCGAGGCGGCCTTTGCCATGCTGGCCTGCGCGCGGCTGGGTGCCATCCATTCGGTGGTGTTCGGCGGCTTTGCCTCGGCGGCGCTGGCCTCGCGCATCGACGATGCCGAGCCCAAGGTGATCATCAGTGCCGACGCGGGCTCGCGCGGCGGGCGCGTCGTGGCCTACAAGCCCTTGCTGGACGAGGCGCTGCAGCTGGCCAGCCACAAGCCAGCGGCCGTGCTCATCGTGGACCGGGGCCTGGCGCCTGCGCCCATGCGCGCCGGCCGTGACCACGACTGGGCCAGCCTGCGTGCGCTGCACGCCGACGCCCAGGTCGCCTGCACCTGGGTGGAATCCACCGACCCCAGCTACACGCTCTACACCAGCGGCACCACGGGGCGCCCCAAGGGCGTGCAGCGCGACACGGGCGGCTACACGGTGGCGCTGGCCGCCAGCATGCCGCTGATCTTCGGGGCCGAGGCAGGGCAGACTTTTTTCTGCACCAGCGACATCGGCTGGGTCGTGGGCCACAGCTACATCATCTATGCGCCGCTGATCGCAGGCATGGCCACCGTGCTCTACGAGGGCCTGCCCATACGCCCCGACGCGGGCATCTGGTGGAGCATCGTGGAGAAGTACCGGGTCACCCACATGTTCTCGGCGCCCACGGCCATCCGTGTGCTCAAGAAGCACGATGCCGAGTACCTGCACCGCCACGATATCTCCAGCCTCAAGGCGCTGTGGCTGGCCGGCGAGCCGCTGGATGAGCCCACGGCGCAGTGGATCAGCCAGGCCCTGGGCAAGCCCATCATCGACAACTACTGGCAGACCGAGACCGGCTGGCCCATCCTCACGCTGTGCAACGGCGTGGAGCAGCAGACCACGCGCTTCGGCAGTCCCGGCAAGGCCGTCTATGGCTATGACGTGAAACTGATCGACGAGGCCACGGGTGAGGAACTGCTCGGCGCCGGGCAAAAGGGCGTGCTGGCCATCGAGGGACCGCTGCCGCCAGGCTGCATGCAGACCGTCTGGCGTGACGATCAGCGCTTCGTCAATACCTACTGGAAGAGCATTCCGGGCCGCATGGTCTACAGCACCTTCGATTGGGGCATTCGCGACGAGGACGGCTACTTCTTCATCCTGGGCCGCACGGATGACGTGATCAACGTGGCCGGCCACCGCCTGGGCACGCGCGAGATCGAGGAATGCATCTCCGCCCATCCCCAGGTGGCCGAAGTCGCCGTGGTCGGCGTGGCCGATACGCTCAAGGGCCAGGTGGCGCTGGCCTTTGCCGTGCCCCGGACGGCGCTGGAGGGCGAGGCCGAGCGCTCGGCGCTGCAGGCCGATGTGATGAAGCTGGTCGATGCACGCCTGGGCGCCGTGGCCCGGCCCTCGCGCGTGGTCTTCGTCAGTGCGCTGCCCAAGACGCGCAGCGGCAAGCTGCTGCGCCGCGCCATGCAGGCCGTGGCCGAGGGGCGCGACCCGGGCGACCTCAGCACCATGGAAGATCCGGCTGCGCTGGCCCAGGTGCAGCAGCAGCTGTGAGGCAGGGCGCGCGGCGCAACCGCTTTCAGCCGGGGTGATGTGCGCCGGCGCCCCTGCCTGCCGCGCCTACAAGCCTGCCGCGCCTACAATTGCGGCTTGGGCCGCAGCCGGGCCAGGTTCCGGGCTGCGGCGCACTGTTTTCAACCGACGAGAAAGCGTTTTCGACGTGCAGGTCGCATCTTCCATCTTCAAAGCCTATGACATCCGCGGCATCGTGCCGTCCACGCTCAACGAGGAGGTCGCGCTTGGCGTGGGCCGCGCCTTCGGCATGGCGGCCCTGGCGGCCGGCGAGACCGTGGTGGCCGTGGGACGCGATGGCCGCCTGTCGGGACCCTCGCTGTCCGCGGCGCTGATCGCCGGCCTGACCGAGGTCGGCATCGAGGTGATCGACATCGGCCTGGCCACCACGCCCATGCTGTACTACGCGGCCAGCACACTGGCGCGCTCGGGCATCCAGGTCACGGGCAGCCACAACCCCAAGGACTACAACGGCTTCAAGATGGTGCTGGCCGGCCGCGCCATCTACGGCGAGGAAATCCAGGCGCTGCGCCGCCGTGTCGAGAGCGACGACTGGACCCTGACGGGCACCGGCAGCGTGCGCCGCGCCGATGTGCAGGCCGACTACCAGGCGCGCATCGTGGGTGATGTAAAGCTGGCGCGCCCCATCAAGATCGTGGTGGACTGCGGCAACGGCGTGGCCGGGGCTTCGGCGCCCGGCATCTTCCGCGCCCTGGGCTGCGAGGTGATCGAGCTGTTCTCCGAAGTGGACGGTGAATTCCCCAACCACCATCCCGACCCCAGCAAGCCCGAGAACCTGCGCGACGTGATCGAGGCGCTGCGCACCTCGGACGCCGAGCTGGGCCTGGCGTTCGACGGCGACGGCGACCGCCTGGGCATCGTCACCAAGGACGGCCAGAACATCTTCCCCGACCGCCAGATGATGCTGTTTGCCAAGGACGTGCTCTCGCGCGTGCCGGGCGGCAGCATCGTCTACGACGTGAAATGCACGCAGCGCCTGGCGCCCGCCATCCGCGAGGCAGGGGGCGAGCCCGTGATGTTCAAGACCGGGCACTCCCTGGTCAAGGCCCGCATGAAGGAACTGGACGCGCCGCTGGGCGGCGAGATGAGCGGCCACATCTTCTTCAAGGAGCGCTGGTATGGCTTCGATGACGGCACCTACGCGGGCTGCCGCCTGCTGGAGATCGTCAGCCGCGAGACCGACCCCAGCGCCTTGCTCAACGCGCTGCCCACCAGCTTCTCCACCCCTGAACTGAATGTGGCCTGCGCCGAGGGCGAGCCCCATCGCCTGGCCGCCGAACTGCAGGCCCTGGCCGCCGAGACCTTTGCCGCACCGGCCCAGGTCAGCACCATCGACGGCCTGCGCGTGGACTGGGCCGACGGCTTCGGCCTGATCCGCGCCAGCAACACCACGCCCGTGCTGGTGCTGCGCTTCGAGGGCCAGACCCAGGAGGCGCTGTCGCGCATTGAGGCGCAGATGCTGGCGCTGCTGGAGCGCGTCAAGCCCGGCGCGCAGGTTGGCGGCGCCGCGCACTGATTTGCGCGCCAGGCGATGACTTCACGCTCTCCCACGTCCTGGGCGCGCGCGCTGTACAGCGCCGTGACCTGGGCGGCGCAGCCGCTGCTGCGCCGCAAGCTGTTGCGCCGCGCCGAGGCCGAGCCCGTCTATGCCGAGCACATTCCCGAGCGCTTTGGCCGCTACCAGCCGGCCACGCTGGGGCAGGACGGACGCGGCCGGTGGATCTGGATTCACGCCGTATCGCTGGGTGAGACGCGCGCTGCCGCCATCTTGCTGACCGCGCTGCGCGAGCGCCTGCCCGGTATGCGCCTGCTGCTGACCCATGGCACGGCCACAGGCCGCACCGAAGGCCGCCGGCTGCTGCAGCCCGGGGACCTGCAGGTCTGGCAGCCCTGGGATACGCCAGCGGCCGTGCGCCGCTTCGTGCAGCAATTCCGGCCCGCGGTCGGCGTGCTCATGGAGACCGAAGTGTGGCCCAACCTGGTCGCCATCTGCCGCGAAGAGGGCGTGCCGCTGGCGTTGGCCAACGCGCGGCTCAGCGACAAATCGCTGGGCCAGGCGCTGCGCGTGGCGCCGCTGGCGCGGCCCACCTATGCCGCCCTGGCCGCAGCCTGGGCGCAGACCGAGGCCGATGCGCAGCGCCTGCGCCTGCTGGGTGCGCCCGTGCGCGGCGTGCTCGGCAACCTGAAATTCGATGCGCGTCCGGACGCCGCGCTGCTGGAGCGCGCCCGGCAATGGAAGTCCGGCCTGTCCCGCCCTGTGGTGCTGCTGGCCAGCAGCCGCGAGGGCGAGGAGGCCATGCTGCTGTCCGCCTTGCGCACGCTGGGGCCGGCAGGCCGGGCCGTGCAATGGCTGGTCGTGCCGCGCCATCCGCAGCGCTTTGACGAAGTGGCGGCGCTGCTGGCTGGCGGCGGCTTGCATGTCTCGCGCCGCAGCCAGTGGGTGGGTGGCCCGCCCTGCGGGGCTGCGGCGGATGACATCGACATCTGGCTGGGTGATTCGCTGGGCGAGATGGCCCTGTATTACGGCCTGGCCGACGCCACGCTCATGGGCGGCAGCTTTGCGCCGCTGGGCGGCCAGAACCTCATCGAGGCCCTGGCCTGCGACTGCCCCGTGGTGCTGGGGCCGCATACCTTCAACTTCAGCGAAGCCTCGGACCTGGCCTGCGAAGCCGGCGCCGCGCTGCGGGCGCCCGACATGGAGCACGGGCTGCGCCTGGCCGTGGACCTGGCCGGGGACCGCCAGTCCCACGCCCATGCCGTGGCCCAGGCGCGCGGCTTCCTGGACCAGCACCGCGGTGCAGCTCAGGCGACGGCACAGGCGGTGGCCGGGCTGTTGCAGTCCCAACCGTTGCGCTGAGCACTAGGTTTTCGGCGGCGGTATCCGCAGGCCGAATCAGCCGGCGTCCTGCAGAACGGGCAGGCTCACACTCGCCAGCAGCCCGCCATCCTCCGCACTGAGCAGTTCGATGCTGCCGCCGTGCCGCTCGGTCACGGTCCTGGCGATGGCCAGGCCCAGGCCGCTGCCGCTCTGGCTCTGGTCGGGCACGCGGAAGAAGCGGTCGAAGACGCGCTGGCGCCAGGCCTCGGCGATGCCTGGGCCACGGTCGCGCACCTGGAGTACGGCCTGGTCGCCCTGGCGCTGCAGGCGCACGCTGATGGTGGCGTGCGCGGGGCTGTATTTGATGGCGTTGTCCACGAGGTTGTCGATCAGCGAGACCAGGCCTTCGCGTTCGCCCATCACGCTCAGTGGCTCGCTGGCTTCCAGGGCCAGTTCCACCGGGCGGCGGCAGGCCAGGGCGTCGAGTGCGGCGAGCCGGTCTTCCAGCAGCAGGTCCAGGCGCAGCGGCTGCATGGCCATGCCGGGCGCTTCGGTCTCGCTGCGCATGAGTTGCAGCAGCTGGGCCACCATGCGGCTGGCGCGCTGGTTGCTGCGCAGCAGGCTGTCCATGAGTTCCTGCTGGCGCGGTTCGCTGCCAAGGCGCAGCAGGGCCTCGACGTTGACGTGCATGGCTGCCAGCGGCGTGCGCAGTTCGTGGGCTGCATCGGCAATCAGGTTGCGCTCGCGCTCGCTGCTGGAGCGCACGCGGGCCAGCAGGGCGTTGATGTCCTGCACCAGCGGCCGCAGCTCGGCGTGTGGCGGCGCATAGGTGAGCGCGCTGAGGTCGTCGGGGCCGCGTGTGGCCAGCTCGTCGCCCACGCGGCGCAGCGGGCGCAGCGCCGCGCGTACCGACCACCAGGCCGGAAAGGCCAGGAAGGGCAGGCTGATCAGCAGCGGCAGCAGGTAATAGCTGCGGGTGTTGAGGGTGATCAGCAGTTCCTTGAAGGACGGCAGCATCAGCGTGACTTCGGTCTGGCCCGAGGCCGAGCGCAGCGTGCTCATGCGCCAGGTCTGCCCTTCGAAATCTATGTCCTCGACCGTGTCCAGCACGCGGTTGCGCAGCGTGGGTGCCGGCGTGGGCGAGCGGTACAGGAGCTGGCCGCGCTGCCAGACCAGCAGCGTGGGCGTGAAGCGGATGTCGTCGTCTCCGTCGCCGTACTCATGGCGCAGGGCCGTGTCCAGCGCGGCCAGGCTGTGCTGCTGGCGGTCCGGAAGGTCGGCCAGGTCCTCGGCCACAGCCATGACAAGTTCGTAGACAGGCTTGCTGACCAGCAATTCATTGTGGAAGTGGGCCATGTAGATGGCTGCCACCAGCAACGCGGTCCAGATCGCGGTGAGCACGCCCATCTGGGCCAGCAGCATCCGCCGGCCCAGTGTGGGCCGCAGCCAGCGGCGCCATCTCGGGCTGGCCTGGTGCCCCTGCAGGGTGTGCGATGTCATGGTCAGGACAGGGGTGCCATCGGCTGCGAGTCGATGACATAGCCAATGCCGCGCACCGTGCGTATGAAGCCCGGCCCGATCTTGCGGCGCAGGTTGGAGACATGGACCTCCAGCGCATTGCTGCCGTTGGCGCTGCCACCCGGGATGACTTCCTCCTCGATGCCGCTGCGCGTGACCACGCGGTCCATGCGCCGCAGCAGCAGGGCCAGCAGGTCGAATTCGCAGCGGGACAGCTCGACGTTCTGGCCTGCAACGCTGACACGGCGCGTGGGCTCGTGCAGCGACAGGCCGCGCAGATGCAGCGTTCCGTCGCCCTGCCCATAGCTGCGGCGTGCCAGGGCGCGCACGCGTGACACCAGTTCGGCCAGGGCAAAGGGCTTGACCAGATAGTCATCGGCGCCGCTGTCCAGGCCGTGCAGCCGGTCGTGCAGGCTGTCGCGTGCGCTCAGGATCAGCACGGGCAGGCGGCGCCATTCGCGGCGCAGGCGCGTGAGCAGGCTGATGCCGTCGCCATCGGGCAGGCCCAGGTCCAGCAACACCATCTCGAAGCTTTGCTGCTCCAGCGTGCGCAGCGCATCGGACAGGCGGCGCACCCAGACCACGTCCATGGCGTGATCGCCCAATGCGATGCGCACGCCATTGCCCAGATCCAGATCGTCCTCCACCAGCAGCAGTCTCATCGTGTGTTTCCTGTGCCGCTCCCATGCCGCGGACCGGCGCCTGCGGGAGGGCTGCCGCGAGTATCGGTCAAGGCGGGGACGATGCGCTTCAGCATCCCTTCAGGAAACCCGGGGCAGGTCTTCAGGCTGGTTTGCCACAGTGGCCCGCTCGACAACTCCCACGAAGGCAAGGCGCGCATGCCAAGACTCTCCCGCTGTTCCTTGCTGAGTCGTCTGGCGGCGCTGTGCGCGCTGGCTGCCTGGATGCTGGTCGTGGCGGGTTTGCGTGCCTCGGCTTTGCCAGAGCACAGGACTGCTGCGCCAGGCGCGCGGCCCGCGGCGGCCGGGCATCAGCCCGGGGCAATGCCGGCCGTGCGGGCGCTTCAGGGATTCAAGGGGCTGGCGCGCGGAGCGACAGCGCATCGATGGCGCGCAGGTCGTCGTCGCTGAGCGTGCCGGCGGCCTGGCGCAGCTTGAGCTGGCCCAGCAGCACCTGGTAGCGCGCCAGGGCCAGGTCGCGCTGGGTCTGGTAGAGCTGGCTTTGCGCGTTGAGCACGTCGATGTTGATGCGCACGCCGACCTCGTAGCCGAGCTTGTTGGCGTCCAGCGCGCTCTGGCTGGACGCCAGCGCGGCCTCCAGCGCCTTGACCTGGACCTGGCCCGACTGCACGCCGAAGAAGGCCGTGCGCGTGCTCTGCTCCACGTTGCGCTGGGCGTCGTCGAGCTGTGCGCGCGCCTTGTCTTCCAGCGCCAGGGTTTCCTTGATGCGGTTTTGCACGGCAAATCCGGCGAACAGGGGCAGGTTCATGACCACGCCCACGCTGGCGGCATTGGTGCGGTAGCTGGTGCCGATCTGCGGTGTGACCGAGCCATTGGGATAGCGGTTGACCACGTAGCCGGCCTGCAGGTCCACGGTGGGCTTGTGGCCGGCCTCGGCTTTCTTCGTTTCCAGCTGGGCAATGTCCAGCGCCAGGCGGGCCTGGCGCAGCTGGGGCTGGCCTTGCAGTGCGGTGTCCACCCAGGCCTGGGCGTCGGAGGGCATCAGGGCCGGCAACTGCAGCGGCTGGGCCAGGGGGCGGGGCACGGTGCCCACGGCGCCAACGATCTGGTCCAGCACCAGACGCTTGACGCGCAGATCGTTCTCGGCGGCGATTTCCTGCGCGCCGGCCAGGTCGAACCGGGCCTGGGCTTCGCGCGAGTCGGTGATGGTGGCCGTGCCGACCTCGAAGTTGCGCTTGGCGAATTCCAGCTGCTGTGCAATGGCGGCCTTCTGTGCCTTGACCACGGCCAGGCTGTCCTGGGCGCCGAGGACATCGAAGTAGGCCTGGGCCACGCGAACCAGCAGGTTCTGCTCGCCGCTGTCCAACTGGGCGCGCGCCACGTCCACGCCGCGCTGGCCCTGGTCGTAGGCGATCTTGTTGGCCGGACGGTACAGCGGCTGCTGGGCGCTGAGCTGCAGGTTCTGCTGGGGCGAGCGAAAGCTCCCCGGCAGCACGCTGACTTCCACATGCGAGGTGTTGGCACCGGCCTGCAGGCCCACGCTGGGCAACAGGCCCGAGCGTGCCTGCTCGGCGCGGCTGGCGGCGGCCTGGGCGTCGGCCTGCTGGGCCTGCCACTGGGCGTCGTAGCCGCGGGCCTTGGCCACCAGTTCGGACAGGTTCTGGCCCGTGGCCGCAGAGGCTGTCAGAGAGGGCAGGGCAGACTGCGGGGCCGCAGGGGCGGGCGCAAGGACGGCTGGGGCAGGAGCTTGCGCCAGGGCCGAGCCCATGCCGGCCGCGCACAGCAGCAAGGCCATGTGGCGCAGGGGCCAGGCGTATGGGCGGGTCAGGGCGGAAGCGACAGGGGCAAGGGGCCGAAGCAGGGGCATAGAGGTCCTCGAATCAAAACACAGTCGTCACGAAGCACCGGGGACGGCGGGTGTACCGCCGTGTCCCGGGTTTCTTTTGCGTGTTGCCGCTCAGTAGCGCGGCACGCCTGGGTCGCGCTCGCGCGACCAGGCATCGATGCCTCCGCTGATATTGGCCACGGTCTCGAAGCCGTTGTTCATCAGGAAGGCAGCGACATGCATGCTGCGTGCGCCGTGATGGCACAGGCAGGCTGTGGGGTGATCCGGATCGAGTTCCTGCAGGCGCGAGGGAATCTCGCCCATGGGGATGCAGCGCAGCTCGAAGCCCTCGGGGCGTACGCTGGCCTGGGCCACTTCCCAGGGCTCGCGCACGTCCAGCACCAGGGGCAGGGCATCGGAGCCGCTGGAGTGCTGGTTCAGCCAATCGTTGAGTTGCGCGGGAGGCACTTGGGGAAGCATCGGAAAGATCCTTGCGGAATGAAGTGGAGTTGCCGCAGCGGCCGAAATCCTCTGGACCCCGGCCGCCGTGGCGGATTTCAGAACGTGAAGCGCGAAGGCTCTTCGAAGTTGGCCAGGCGTGCGGTCACCACGTCCCAGGGCTGGCTGGTTTCGAACTGGTGGCCGTTCTTTTGCACCAGCGTGAAACGCATCATGGGCAGTTGGCCGACGATGGCTGCCAGGCGGCCGCCGTCGTTGAGCTGGGCCAGCAGGGCCTGCGGCACCTGGGCGACCGAGCCGCTGAGCACGATGGCGTCGAACTGGCCCAGAGCGGCCGCTGCCGTGGCGCCATCGGCCAGCTTGACCTCGGCATTGGTGATGCCGGCGCCCAGCAGGTTCTCGCGGGCCATCTCGGCCAGCTCGGGCACGATCTCCAGTGTCACGACTTCCTTGGCCTGGGCGGCCAGCAGGGCGGCCATGTAGCCCGAGCCGGCGCCGATTTCCAGCACGCGGTCGGTGGGCTTGATCTTCAGGTCCTGCAGCATGCGGGACTCGATGCGCGGGGCCAGCATGCACCAGCCCTTGGCGGCGGCTTCCTCGGCCGGGGCGACCAGCGGGATTTCCAGGTCCATGAAGGCCAGGCCGGCATGCTCGGGCGGCACGAAATTCTCGCGGTGCACCTTGCCCAGCAGCGCCAGCACTTCTTCATCAAGCACGTTCCAGGGGCGGATCTGTTGCTCGATCATGTTGTAGCGCGCGTGCGCTTGGGCGCTGTGGTGTTCGGGCAGGCTGTTCAGGGGCAGGCTCATGGGGTATCTCCGGAGAAAGACTTGTCAGGACAAACCTTTGATTCTACGAGTCTCGCGGCGGGGTGGGGGCGCTGGCGGCGCCTTGGCCGGGTGCCGCGTCGTGCCGGTTGCCGTTCCACAGGCGCCGCAGCCACTGGGAGAAGTCGTCAAGGTAGCAATAGACCACGGGCACGACCACCAGGGTCAGCAGCGACGAGGTGACCACGCCGCCGATCACCGACTGGCCCATGGGCGCGCGCTGCTCGGAGCCTTCGCTGAGTGCGAAGGCCAGCGGCACCATGCCGAAGATCATGGCCAGCGTGGTCATCAGAATGGGGCGCAGCCGCACGCGCGCCGCCAGCAGCAGGGCCTGCTCGCGCGGCAGGCCGTCGCGGATCTGGCCGGTGTCCGGGTCGCTGTGCGGGCCGCGCGCGCGGATGGCGAAGTCCACCAGCAAGATGGCGTTCTTGGTGACCAGTCCCATGAGCATGACCACGCCGATGATGGAGAACATGGACAGGGCCGAGCCGAACATCATCAGCGCCAGCACCACGCCGATCAGCGTCAGCGGCAGCGAGGTCATCAGCGCCAGCGGCTGCAGGAAGCTCTTGAACTGGCTGGCCAGGATCATGTAGATGAAGATGATGGCCAGCGCCAGGGCGGACACCGCATAGCCGAACGATTCGTTCATGCTCTTGGTGGCGCCGCTGAACTGCGTGCGGTAGCCGGGCGGCAGGGCGATGTCGGCCAGGGCATTGCGGATGTCGGCCGAGACCTCGCCGCTGGAGCGCAGGTAGACGTTGCCGCTGAAGGCGACCTCGCGCGTCATGTCGCGGCGGTTGATCTGGCTGGGGCCGGTGGCGGGCGTGACGGTGGCCACCTGGTTCAGCCGCACGATGCGCATGCCGCCGTCGCCCGAGGTGGAGGGCAGGGCGAAGGGCAGGCGCTCCAGGTCCTGGGGCGTGCTGCGCGACTCGGGCGCCAGGCGCACCTTGACGTCATAGGTCTGGTCGTCGCTGGCGCGCCAGTTGCCTACGGTCTGGCCCGCCACCCAGGTGCGCAGAGCGGCGGCCATGGAGCCTACCGACAGGCCCAGGTCGGCGGCCGCATCGCGCCGCACGGTGATGTCGATCACGGGCTTGTCGGGCTTGAGGCTGCTGTCCAGGTCCACCAGTCCGGGAATGCCGCGCAGGCGTTCCATCACCACGCGGTTCAGGCGCTCCAGCTCGCCCAGGTCCGGGCCCTGCAGCGAGAATTCGACCTGTTTTTGCCCGCCCACGGGTTCGCGCTGGCCCACATGGGTGACGGTGATGCCGGGCACGCTTTGCAGCTGCTCGCGCAGCACGCCCGAGAGTTCATCGCCGCTGCGCTGGCGCAGGTGGCGGTCCAGCAAGCGGATGTAGATGCTGGCGTATATCTTGCCCTGGGCCGTGCCGGTGTTGATGGTGGCCAGCGTGTAGCGGACCTCGGGCAGGGCGCGGATGATGGCATCGACCTGGCGGGCCTTGGCCTCCGTGGCCTCGATGGACGAGCCCACGGGCGTGTTGAAGCTCACCGTGGTTTCCGAGAAATCGGCCTTGGGCACGAATTCCGTGCCCAGCAGCGGCACCAGGAAGATGCTGGCCACGAAGATGGCCAGCGCCGCCGCCAGCGTGGTGATCTTGTGGCGCAGCGCCCAGCCCAGCACGTCCTGGTAGAAGTGGGACAGCGAGTCGGTGGCGCGCTCGAACCAGGCCGTGACCCGTCCCAGCGTGCGGTCGTAGAGGCTGTTGCCGCGCTTGTCGCCGTGGGCGTGGATGGTCGGGTCATGCCAGACGCTGGAGAGCATGGGGTCCAGCGTGAAGCTCACGAACATGGAGATCATCACGGCCGCCACGATGGTGATGCCGAATTCGTGGAAGAACTTGCCGATGATGCCGCCCATGAAGCCGATGGGCAGGAACACCGCCACGATGGACAGCGTGGTGGCCAGCACGGCCAGGCCGATCTCCTGCGTGCCGTCGAGCGCGGCCGCATGCGCGTCCTTGCCCATCTGCACATGGCGCACGATGTTCTCGCGCACCACGATGGCGTCGTCGATCAGCAGGCCCACGCACAGCGACAGCGCCATCAGCGTGATCATGTTGATCGAGAAGCCGAACCAGTACATGAACAAAAAGGTGCCGATCAGCGCAATGGGCAGCGTCAGCCCCGTGATCACCGTGGAGCGCCAGGAGTTCAGGAACAGGAAGACGATGAGCACCGTCAGTGCCGCGCCCTCGATCAGCGTCTGGCGCACGTTGTTGACGGCCACGCGGATGGGGCGGGCGCTGTCGGCTATCGGCTCCAGCCGCACGCCGGCCGGCACTTCGGCGGCGATCTCGCGCAGCGTGGCGTTCAGGCCGTCCACGACTTCGATGGTGTTCTCGTCCTGGGCCTTTTGCACGGACAGCAGCAGGGTGCGGCTGCTGTTGTACAGGGCCACGGTCTCCAACTCGCCCGCGCCGTCCTGCACGCGGGCCAGCTGGCCCAGCCGCACGGGCGCGCCGCCGCGCTGGGCGACGATGATGCGCTCGAAGTCCTGCGGGCGCTTCATGCGTGCGTCGATCTGCACCACGCGCTCCTGCTCGCGCGAGCGGATGGCGCCCAGCGGCAGGTCCTGGTTCTCGCTGCGCACGGCGTTCACGATCTGGTCGGGCGTGATGGCATAGGCTTCCAGCGCCTCGGGCTGCAGGTAGATGTTGATCTCGCGCGGGGTGGCGCCCACCAGGTTGACGGCGCCCACGCCGCGCACGTTCTCCAGCCGCTTCTTGAGGACCTGGTCGGCCCAGCTGGTCAGCGCGACGGCATCGGGCGCCTTGGCGCCGGCATCGGCCTGGGGCAGCACGGCCACGGACCAGATGGGCGAGCTGGCCGGATCGAAGCGCAGCACGCGCGGCTCCTTGACCTCGTCGCGCAGGGTGGGGCGCACCGAGGCCACCTTCTCGCGCACGTCCTCGGCAGCGCGGCGGCCATCGACATGCAACTGGAATTCGATGATGACGACGCTGGTGCTTTCATAGCTGCGCGAGGTCAGCGCGTTGATGCCGGCAATGGAGTTGACGCCTTCCTCGATCTTCTTGGTGACCTCGGACTCCACGATCTCGGGCGAGGCGCCCGGATAGTCCACGGTGACCACGACCACGGGGAAGTCCACATTCGGGAACTGGTCCACCTTGAGGCGCTGGTAGGAAAACACACCCAGCACCATGAGGGCCAGCATGAGCATGGTGGCGAACACAGGGTTGGCCAGGCTGACGCGCGTGAACCACATGGTCAGCGGGCTCCGGGGGCTGGCGGAGCCTGGGGTTGCTGCAACGGTTGCAACTGCACGGCCGTGCCTGCGCGCAGGCCGCCCACACTGCCGGCCAGTACCCTGTCACCGGCCTGCAGGCCGCTGGACACGGCGATCCAGGTGGCGCCATCCTGCGCGCTCTGGCTGCCCAGCGTGACCGGGCGGTGCTGCACGCGCAGCAGGGTCTTGTCCGCTTCGGACTCGCCCGCAGGCTGCAGCAACTGCACATAGGGCTGGGGCTGGTCGGTGCGAACGGCGGTCAAGGGCACGGCCAGCTGTTCGGTCTGCCCCGTGACAATGCTGCCCTGCAGGTACAGGCCCGGGCGCACGATGGGGATGGATCTGCCGGCGGCGCCTGCGTTGACCGGTGCAGCCTGCACACGCAGATAGACGGCCACGCTGCGCGAACCTGCCTGGGCGCTGGGGTTGATTCGCACCACGCGCGCGGGCACGGAGGCCACATCGTCGCCCGCACCCTGGACCTGCAACTGGGCCTGCTGGCCGACCTGCACGCGCACCGAATCGGCGGGCGCCAGTTGGGCCACGACTTCGAGGTCGGACGGATCGACGATCTCCAGCACCCGCGTTTCCACGCCCACGCGCTCGCCGTCCTGCACCAGGCGCTGCGCGACCTGGCCGTCCATGGGACTGCGCAGCACGCTGTCGGTCACGCTCTTGCGGGCCACATCGGCGGCGGCCTGGGCGGCGGCCAGGTTGGCGCGTGCGGCATCGAGGTTGGATTGGGAGGTGGCCAGCGCCGTGGTCGAAATGAAGCCTTGCGTGACCAGAGCCTGGTTGTTGTCGTGCTGGCGCTGGGATAGCTGCAGCTGCGCCTGGGCCGCATCGGCCTGCTGGCGGGTCTGGCGCCAGCGGGCCTCGACCTCGGTGGCGTCCACGCGGGCCAGTTCCTGGCCCTTGCGCACGCTGTCACCCTCGCGCACCTGCAGGCCGCGCAGCTCGCCGGCTACATAGGCCTTGACCACGGCGCTGCGCACGGCCTGGACCACGCCGCTGACGGGCACGGTCAATTGCATCTGGCGCGGCTGCAGCTGCACCACTTCCTGCGGACCCACGCGCACCGGCATCTCGCGCGGCTGGGTGGCTGCGGCGATGGCGCTTTGCTTGCTGTGCCGGGTGGATGCGGCGCGCCATACGCTGGCGCCGATGGCGATCAATAAGGCCAGGCCGATCAGCCAGCCGGTGCGACGCTTCATGGTGTGGGCGGGGAGGAGGGTGGTGTGGTGGCTGCAAGGGGCTGGCACATGCCATGCAGCAGATAGTCGATCTGGGATTCCAGAAACTGCTCGGGATCGAAGTCGCCATGGGGCAGGCAGCCGCCCAGCGAATGCTTCCAGATCATCAGAAACATCATCGGGGCGACCACGCAGTGCACGGACAGGTCCAGATCCATGGGCCGGAACTCGCCGCGCTCGACCCCGCGTTGCAGGATGCGCCGGATCAGCTCATGGCCTGGAAGAACCACTTCCTGGTGGTAGAACTGAGACAGCTCGGGAAAATTGCCCGCCTCGCTGAGCATGAGCTTGGTGATGCCCGACGCCTTGGTGCTGCCGATGCGTTCCCACCAGGACTTGAAGCAGTAGCGCAGCAGATCGGTTGAAGGTGCGCAGTAGTTGTCGAGCTCTTCGCTCCACTCGCCGAAGCGGCCCGCGATGCTGTGGCGCACCACGGCCTTGAAAAGCTCCTGCTTGCTCGCGAAATAGAGGAACAGCGTGCCCTTGGAGACCCCGGCGCGGGCGGCGACTTCTTCGACGCGGGTGGCGGCGTAGCCCTTTTCCACGAAGAGGTCGAGTGCCGCTTCCAGCAACTCGCCGGGACGCTCCTGCTTGCGGCGGCTGCGCTTTCCGGAAGGCTCGGCGGGGGCGGGTGAAGAGGCGGGGGAGTCGGTCACGGAAAATTAATGACTGATGGGTTAGTTATCGTAACCGCAGAACCGTTCGTCGTCACCTGGCTTGTGCATGGGCTAACCTGTAGGTGCAACGGCCCGCATGCATTGCGTGTGGTCATTTTTTCGATTTCTTCACAGAAAAGGCGCATATGGCGACTGAAACCATTTATCTGGGCGGCGGCTGTTTCTGGTGCACCGAAGCCGTTTTCGACCGCGTGCGCGGCGTGAGCGACGTGCAAAGCGGCTACGCCAATGGCGATCTGGACGATCCCAGCTACGAAGACATCTGCACCGGCGAGACCGGCCATTCCGAGGTCATCCGCGTGCAGTTCGATCCAGCCGTGATCCCGCTGCGCGACCTGCTCACCGTGTTCTTCGGCACGCACGACCCGACCACGCTCAACCGCCAGGGCAATGATGTGGGCACGCAGTACCGCAGCGGCATCTACACCACGAATGAGCAACAGGCCGAAGTGGCGCGCACGCTGATCTCCGAACTCACGCAGGCTGGCGCCTACGACGCGCCCATCGTCACCGAGGTGCAGCCCCTGGCCAGCTACTGGCCGGCAGAGGACTACCACCAGGACTACTTCCTCAACCATCCCAACCAGGGCTACTGCGCCTTTGTCGTGGGGCCCAAGGTGCAGAAGTTCCGGGGCGCCTTTGCGCGCTGGGTCAAGCCGTGAGCGGGTGGCGGCGCGTGATGTAAGCGGTTGTGATTCGCAGGCATAATGCAACCCGGTTGCGATAATGCCACCTGGCTGCCCTGCCGTGTTCAGCGGCCTGACCTTTCATCACCCATGTCCTTGACGATCCCCACTTCCCTGCCCATACCTGCCGGCATGCGTTCGACGCGTGCCACGCGGGCCGTGCTGGCGATGTGGGAGTCGCGGGCCGACGCACTCCTGAGCGAAGCCGATGTGGAAGCGACCCTGCACGCCCAGGGCGTGCAGGTCAACCGCGTCACCGTCTACCGGCTGCTGGACCGCCTGGCGGCAGCCGGTGTGTTGCGCCGCAGCGTGGATGCTGCCCGCGTGGCCCGCTACGGCCGGTCCGTGCCGGGCGCGGCCAGGCAGGCCAATGCCGCTGCGCATTTCGAATGCGCGGATTGCCACAGCGCTTTTCGGCTGGGCGGCGAGGGCGGTGGGGGCGGCGAGCCGCTGCAGGCTGCTTTGCTGCAGCTGCGCCAGGCGCTGGCCGCCAGCGGCCTGCAGGGCCGGGCCATTGAGGTGGCGGTGACAGGGCTGTGCCAGGACTGCAGCAGTGCAGGGCCTTCCCGAAATGCCCCGTCTGCCTGAGGCGATCGCCCTAGCCCCTTTCTTCTCTTGCATAGCTCTTCAGGATTTCGCATGACCCTTGCACCATTGCGCTCCGTTTCCTTGATCCTGGCCGCTGTCTTCCTGGCCGCAGCAGCCCAGGCACATGACCACGACCACGACCACGCGAAAGCCCAGCCGGACGCCAAGGCACAGGGCGCCTCGGCGCCGCTCGATGCCCATGCCCGGGCCGACATGGAACGCCATCGCGCCATGGCCAAGGCCCACGAAGCCGCCGCGCAGTGCCTGGCCGCCGGCCGCGATCACGAGCAATGCCAAAAGCAACTGCAGGCCGATTGCAAGGGCCTGGCGCTGGGCAAGTTCTGCGGCATGCGCCATGCGCATTGAGTGCGGTCCTGCCCGCCGTGTGGAGCCGTGAGCAATCGCCAGTCTTTGTGACGGGATGGTGAAACCTGCCCCGCAAATTGGCGCATACACTCTGCGCTGCCCATCCAGCCCCTGATCCCTCCATGCCCTTGCAACCCCCGGAACGTCACTTGCCAGCGCAGGCCTCAAGGCTTGCGTTGCGCGGCGCCGTGCCGGGTCGGGCCTGGCTCGTGGCCTGGCTGCTGGTCTGGTCCATTGCCCTGGCGCCGTTGCTGGGCCAGATGCACCGCGTGGTACACGCGGGTGGCCTGGCTGCAGCCACGCTCCATGGCCCGGTGGAGGTGGTTGCCACTTCCTGCAATGCACCTGTCGATTGGGTCCATGCGCTGTTCTCGGGCCACGGCCCGGCGGATTGCCAACTGCTGGACCAGTTGCACGAAGGCATGGCGGGGCCGCCATCCGCCGTGGTGCTGCCGCCTTTCTGGGGCGAGCAGGCCGAACCCGTCCAGCCGGTCGTCGTGCGCGATGGCCGCATGCTGGCGGCCTTCTTCGATGCGCGGGGTCCCCCGCATCCCATCACTGTCTACCTGGCGGCTTGAATCTCCGGGACTGGCGCTGCATGCGCCTGTCCTGCACAGCCGTTTGGCCGCGCCTTGCTGCATTGATCGCAGCAAGGCGCCGCGCCCAGGTCCGGCAGTTCCTTGAATGCATATCCGATCGGATGGCCGCATGCGCCTGCAGGGCGCGCCATGGCCGTCCGCTTCCGACGCCATTTTTTTGCAGCGCCCGGACTTCCACGCCCCGCAGGGCCGTGGCCGGCCGCTGCCGGGAAGACCAGTGATGAGAGTGACAACAAAGCAATACCACCAGGACGCCAAGGCGCAGGGGGAGAGGACGAAACTGCGCCCGCTGCTGCAGCAACTGCTGCTGGCAGGCGTGCTGGGCCCGGCGACGGGCGGCCTGGCCATGGCGGCAGAGCCTGCCGACCCCGTGCCCGCATCAGGACCCGCAGCCGCAGCTGCTGCCGATGCGGGCGCGCCGCGCAGTGATGCCCCCGTGCTCAATGAGGTGACGGTCAAGGCCAGCGGCCTGGGCCTGACCTCGGCCGACATGTCCACGCCGGCCACGGTGCTGGAAGGCGACGTGCTCACGCTGCGGCAGGCGGCCACGCTGGGCGAGACGCTGGATGGCGAGCCCGGCATCCATGCCAGCCATTTCGGCGCAGGCGCAAGCCGGCCCATCATCCGCGGCATGGACGGCCCGCGCGTGCAAATCCTCAGCGATGGCTCCGAGCTGCACGATGCCTCCACCATCAGCCCTGACCATGCAGTGGCCAGCGAGCCCATGCTGGCCACGCAGATCGAGGTGCTGCGCGGCCCCTCGGCGCTGATCTACGGCGGCGGCGGTGCCATGGGCGGCGTGGTCAACATCCTGGACGACAAGATCCCCACGTCCATTCCCAAGAACGGCATCACGGGCTCGGCCCAGCTGCGCGGCAGCACGGGCGCGGGCGAGACGGCGGGCGCTTTTTCGCTGACGGGCGGCGCCGGCCAGCTGGCCATCCACGCCGAGGGCATGGCGCGCGATGCCGGCGACTACCGCGTGGGCAGCGGCTGGGCTCCCAACGGCCAGTCCCAGGGGCGCGTGGGCGGCAGCTTCAACCGCACGGACACGGGCAGCCTGGGCCTGTCCTGGATCGGCACGCAAGGCTACCTGGGCCTGGCCTACACGCGCCAGACCGCGCGCTATGGCCTGCCAGGCCACAACCACAGCTTCGAGGGCTGCCACACCCATGGCGACCATCTGCACTGCGGCGGCCATGACCACGGCGACGAGGACGGGCATGACCATGGCGGCGACGAACACGATCACGACCATGGCAGCGTGCCGGTGGTCGATCTCAACAGCGAGCGCTGGGATCTGCGCGGCGAATGGCGCAATCCGACGGCTGGCATCGCGGCGCTGCGCGTGCGCGGTGGCTGGACCGACTATCGCCATGACGAGATCGAGGGCGGCCAGGTCTCGACCACGTTCAAGAACCGCGCCCATGACCTGCGCGTGGAGGCAGACCTGGAGCCCATCGCCGGCTGGCGCGGCGTCATCGGCCTGCAGACCGTGCAGCGCAAATTCAGTGCCGAGGGTGAGGAGGCCTATGTGCAACCCACCGAAACCCGCCGCAACAGCATCTACCTGCTGGAGGAATACCGCTGGCAGGACTGGCGCTGGCAAGCTGCGCTGCGCCACGAGCGCCAGACCGTGGACGCCCAGCAAAGCGGCATCTCGCGCAGCCACAGCGGCACATCGTTCTCGCTGGGCTCGGTGTGGAAGTTCACCCCGGGCTACAGCCTCTCGGCTTCGCTGACGCAGGGCAACCGCCTGCCCACGGCCGAGGAGCTGTACGCCAACGGCCTGCACATGGCGACTTCCACCTACGAGCGCGGCAATGCCGACCTCAAGCGCGAACGCTCGCAGGCGCTGGACATCGGCCTGCGCAAGACGGCGGGCGACACCACGTTCAGCGTCAATGCCTTCCACCATCGCGTCAAGGGCTATATCTATGGCGCCACGCTGGACGAGCATGACGGCCTGCAACTGCTGCAGTACACCCAGGCCGATGCGCGCTTCACCGGCGTGGAGGGCCAGGTGCGCCAGAAGCTGTCGCGCCAGTGGGGCGTGACCCTGTTCGGTGACGCCGTGCGTGCGCGGCTGGAAGACGGCTCCGCCTTGCCGCGCATCCCCGCGGCGCGCGTGGGCCTGCGCGTGGACACCTTCTACAAGGGCTGGGATGCCCAGGCCGAATGGGTGCAGGTGCTGCGCCAGAACCGCGTCACGGCCTATGAGACCGAGACGGACGGCTACGGCATGCTCAACGTCTCTGCCAGCTACACGCTGCGCACCTCGGGTGGCATGCCCTGGCAGTTCTTCATCAAGGGCAACAACCTGACCAACCGCCTGGCCTTCGCCCACACCTCGTTCATCAAGAACGCTGCGCCGCTGATGGGGCGCAACATCACGGTGGGCGTGAAGGTGTCGTTCTAAGAACGCACTCCAGGGCGAACTGCCCGCTGCGCTCCAGCGCCGTCTGCTACAGGTAATGCTGCAGATGGCGCAGGGCGCGCGCGCTGTCAACGCCTATCCACTGCACGACTTCGGTCTCGGCACGGCCCGCGCGCAGCCACTGCACGATGGCCGTGTTGCGCAGCACCTGCGGGCCGACGCGGTGCAGCGGCGCCTGCTGCGCCGAGGCAGGCTGCGCGGCATGGGCGCGCTGTATCAGCTGTGAAGCCACATGGAACAGCACGCGCACCGACAGCGGCTGCCCCTCACGCGAATAAAAGACCGTGGCATCGGGTTGAACGGCCTCCGGCCCGCGCTGGCCGGCGCTGAAGCCTTTCCAGTCCTGCAGCGCCTTCACCACCGTTTCCGATAGATCCAGCGTGCGCTGCTGCGCGGCGCGTGCGCCATCGATATGCAATTGACAGGGAAGGCCATCGCCTGGTCCGGCACATTGCACATCGCGCCAGCACAGGCCGCGCACCTCCTCGGGCGCCAGCGCCAGTTCGTACAGCAGCAGCAAGATGGCGCGGTCGCGCGCCGACTGACAGCCGTCGGCCATCGGTATGTGGCGGGGCAGGGCATTCCACAGCGGCGCGGGAAGGCAATGGCCCTGGCCGTCTTCGGCAGGTGGGCGTTCCTGCGGCGCCAGCCCTGCGGCGGGATTGGCGCTGACCCAGCCGTGGTCCAGCGCATGGTCGTAAATGCGTTCCAGCAATCGCCAGTAGCGCCTGCGCGTGACCTCGCTGATGCGGCGGCCGGGCTGGTGGCCCGACAACTGGCCTTCGCGCGGGCGCAGGAAATTCTGGACATCAACGGCGTTGGCCTGTTGCCAGGCGCGGGTCTTCGCCTTGACTTTGCCTTTCGGCGTGGCCGGGGAGGGGGGACCTTCTTTGGCTGACATGCCGGCATCGCCCAGGCTGCGCAGCCAGGCACGCCATACCTTTTCGTAGCCGCTGTCGGGCGCCGTGTCCAGGGCATCCCAGCCCTTGGCGCCCTCGGTTTCCAGCCAATGCCGGAACAGGGCCAGCCCGTCGGGGACAGTGGACGGCGGCTTGCCTGCAGCGGGTGCCTGAGATGGTGATGAAGTCATGGGCGTTGAGAACAAAACGAGTCAACCAATGGAGTTGTTCAATGTAACTTACATGAAATCAAGTGGCAACCTTGTTATCGACTGATGAACACCAGTGGCGACAAGTCGCCAGAAAAAGGGCCGTTCGGCCTGGATTCGAGTCCTTGGCACGTCTCTAGACGTGTATTGGGCACTTTCAAGCACCCGCGCTGGATCTGCGCGCTGGTGATCGCAAGCGCTGGTCCAGGGGAAGCAAGGGGAGGGCAGAAGGCGGCCCCTGCCTTCAGGACAGGGGCCGCCACGGTCAAGCCGCCATGCGCCCGAATCGGCCAGCGTTGAAGTCGGCAATGGCTTCGCGGATCTCGGCCTCGCTGTTCATCACGAACGGGCCGTGGCCCACCACGGGCTCTGCAATGGGCTCGCCCTCCAGCCACAGCACGGTGGCGTCGTTGTTGGCCTCCAGGCGCACCAGATCAGCCTCGCGATCGAAGTGCACCAGCTGCCCTTCGCGAACAACCTCGCCGTCGTTGACCAGCACCGTGCCATGCAGCACGACCAGGGCCAGCGTATGTCCGGGCTTGGCGCGCAGCTCGGTGGTGCGGCCGGCTTTCAGGCGCAGGTCCCAGACATTGATGGGCGTGAAGGTGCGCGCCGGCCCCTGGCTGTTGCCAAAGGCTCCGGCAATCACCCGCACCCGGCCTGAGCCGCCTGGCAGTTCCACGGACGGGATCTGTCCATCCACCAGGGTCTGGTAGCCAGGCGCAACCGACTTGTCCTTGGCGGGCAGGTTCACCCACAGCTGCACCATCTCCAGCCGCCCGCCGCGTTCGGTGAACGCATGGGAATGGAATTCCTCATGCAGGATGCCCGCGCCTGCCGTCATCCACTGCACGTCGCCAGGGCCGATCAGCCCGCCAGCGCCGGTCGAGTCCCGGTGCTCGACTTCGCCCTCATAGACGATGGTCACGGTCTCGAAGCCGCGGTGCGGATGCACGCCCACGCCGCGAGGCTGGGCAGCCGGCTCGAAGCTGGCGGGGCCTGCGTGGTCCAGCAGCAGAAAGGGGCTCAGAGCCGCACCATGGTTGCCGTAGCTGAACAGCGAGCGCACGGGAAAGCCGTCGCCCACCCAATGGGCACGGGGAGCGCTGTAGACGCCGAGCATCTTCTTGAGCATTTGCTTCTCCTTGGGAATCGTGGCTGCCGCAGCGTTAGCGCCAGCCACTTTTTGCACATGGGAGAATCTTAGGATTTGAACGATGAATGCGGTAGATGGCAAAATTTGCCTTCATCGTCCTGAATAAAGAACAATGACCATGCTGCGTGTGCTGGCCGAAAGGGCGCAGTGCCTGGTCGTCCTGCCCGACTGGGAGCCGCGCCGCGAGCTGATCCATGCGGTGTACGCATCCTGGCGCGGGCAATTGCCCGCCGTGCGGTTGCTCATCGACCATCTGACCCAGGCCTTCGAGGCCCTGGAAGAAGCCTGAATGAGGCAGGGCCTGGCCTGCGGCGCATAATCTGCGCGCGCCGCCAACCTGCGCAGGCGCAGCTTCCCGATCCCGCTTCAGTGAACTCTCCCGTCTTTGCTTCCCTCATCCCCGTCATTCTTTGCATTGGCGCAGGTTTTCTCGCCGCCCGTCTGGGCTGGGTGCGGGCCGCCGCCATCAAGGATTTGTCCAACCTCGTTTTCCTGGTGCTCACGCCGGCGCTGCTGTTCCGCACCATGGGCGCGGTGCGCGTGCAGGAGCTGGACTTTCAGCCCGTGGCGCTGTATTTCCTGGCGACTGCGCTGATCTTCGGGGTGTCCATGGTCCTGGGCGGTTTTTCCACGCGTTCGGCCGCGCGGGGGCTGGCCAACATGTTCAGCAACACCGTCATGATCGGCGTGCCGTTGGTGGGGCTGGTCTACGGGGAGGACGGATTGGTCACGCTGTTCACCCTCGTTTCGCTGCACGCGCTGATTCTGCTCACGGCGGCCACCATCGTGTTCGAGCTGGCCGAGGCTCGCGAGCACCAGCGGTCGGGCCAGAGCGCGCCGCGCCCCATGTGGCGCACGGTGCTGCAGGCGGTGCGCAACGGCATCGTTCATCCTGTGCCGCTGCCCATACTCGCCGGCCTGCTGTTCGCACAGACCGGTCTGGCTCTTCCTGGCGTGGTGGATCGCTCACTGCAGGTCTTGGGCCAGGCACTGGGCCCCATGGCGCTGCTGCTGGTGGGTGTGACCCTGGCCTATACCAAGGTGGGCCAGAACCTGCGCGAGGCCGTGGGCATCGCGCTGGTCAAGAACCTGGTGCATCCGCTGCTGCTGCTTGCGCTGGCCTGGGCCTTCGGTCTGGGCGGCCTGCCAGTGGCCGTGATGTTCACGGCGGCTGCACTGCCCGTGGGGGCCAACGTGTTCCTGTTCACGCAGCGCTATGGCGTGATGCAGGAGGAGGTATCCGCCAGCATTGCGGTGTCCACGGCGCTGGCCTTGCTTACCGTGCCGCTGATGCTGTGGCTGGCCCAGCGTCTGCTGGGCTGACGGGTTTCAGCAGGAGCAGCGCCGGCAATCCGGGGGATCAGGGCGCCAGGCGCTGGCGCAGCCAGGTTCCAGATTCCAGCTGGTAGCACAGGCGGTCATGCAGGCGGCTCTTGCGGCCTTGCCAGAATTCCCAGCGCTCGGGCACCAGCCTGAATCCGCCCCAGTGCGGCGGGCGCGGCGGGTTCAGCAGGAATTGCGCGCCGTACTTGGCCGCATTGGCCACCAGCACGCTGCGGCCGCTGATGACCTGGCTTTGCGGACTGGCCCAGGCACCGATGCGCGAGTCCAGCGGGCGGCTGTTGAAGTAGGCATCGCTTTCGGCATCGCTGACCTTTTCCACGCGGCCCTCGATGCGCACCACGCGCTCAAGCTCCACCCAGTGGAACTGCAGCGCTGCAAACGGATTGCCCGCCAGTTGCTGGCCCTTGCGGCTGTCGTAGTTCGTGTACCAGACCAGGCCGCGCTCGTCGTAGCCCTTGATGAGCACGATGCGCGTGCTGGGCCGCAGGTCGCCGCCCACGGTGGCCAGCGTCATGGCATTGGGCTCGGGCACCTGGGCGCTCAGGGCTTCCTGCAGCCATTGGTCAAACTGTTGCAGCGGATCGGCCAGGGAGGCCGATTCGCTCAGTTCCGCGCGCTCGTAGCTTTTGCGCAGATCGGCGATCGAGGTGGAAATGCTGCTCATGGCCAGCATTGTGCCTGCGCCCGACCTGCCATTTGCTGCGCTAGAGTTGCGCATGCTCAGAGACTTCAAAGGCCGCCCCTGCGTGATCATCCTCGCCTCGGGCCGTGGCGAGCGTTTCCGCGCGTCGGGCGGCACCATGCACAAGCTCGCTGCGCCGCTGGGCGGCAGCACCGTGCTGGAACACACACTGGCCGCCGTCCGCGCCAGCGGCCTGCCCTGGCATCTGGAAGATGCGGGCCACCCCGGAATGGGCGATTCGCTGTCTGCGGCCGTGCGTGCCACAGCCGATGCGCCAGGCTGGCTGGTCTTGCCGGCCGACCTGCCGCTGGTGAGTCCACAGACCTTGCTGAAAGTGGCCGATGCATTGCATGCGGGGGCCCGAGCCGCCCAGCCTGTCCATCAAGGCGAGCGTGGACATCCCGTGGGTTTCGGCGCCGCATGCGGCGCGGCGCTCATGGCGTTGAGCGGAGAGAAGGGCGGGGCGCCTGTGCTGAAGGCGCTGCGCGAAGCCGGACATGTGGTTCAGGTCGATGTGGACGATGCTGGTGTGCTCACCGACATCGATACGCTGGACGATCTGGCGCGCGCTGAGGTGTTGCTGCAGAACCGGCCTGAAGTGGGCTGAATTCAGGCTTCGCCGTCTGCCGTAGCGGGGCCGCCTTCGGTCGCTGGGTCGGCTTGGCTGCCTTGGCAATAACCGCGCAGTTTGAGCAAGGCCCGATACATCACCTCCCGTTCCTCCTGCGTCAGCGCCAGCAGAGCAGCGGCCTGGTGTTGCCGGGCCACGGGCATTACCTCGTCATGCAACTGCCGGCCCGCAGGCGTGATGGAGCACAGGATCTTCTTGCGTGGAGTGGAGCCTTGCGCCAGCAGGGCCACCAGGCCGCGTTCCTCGAGCAGCCGCAGCGCCCGGCTCACCAGGGCCTTGTCCGAAGTGGATTGCACCACCAGCGCGCTGAACGGCAACTCGCCTGCATGCGCGACAAGGGCCAACAGCCGCCACTCCGAAACCGTCAAGCCCGCCGTATCGGCATAGGGCACGGTGATGGTGCGCCGCAGCGCATTGCCCACCTGGCTCATCAGCGTGGTCAGAAAGGCATCGACGGTCAGGCTGCTGCCTGCCTCGTCAAGGTGGGTCCAGGGATTGCCTGCGGGCGTGCTGGGCACAGGGAGAGGAGAAGGTGGGATGGACATGTTCCCATCAATTGTTTCACAGGCTGCCTGACGTTTGTCTTGTGGAATTTCTTTAGATAAATCAATAGAGGTCAATCGGTGTTTTCAGTAAGTTGATTCATCAACTTACTGGAGAAAATCGTCATTGATTCTTTTGAGGATCAATGTTTCATGGGTGAATCGTATGAATTCATCCCATAGCCAGCCCCAGCTGCCATGCCCGTATCTGACCGATGCATGTCCGCGCTTTCAAAGGAGCCAGTGATGACACCCCATCGTCGGCAAGGCCTGACCATTGCAGCATTGGCTTTTGCCACCGCTGTCTGTGGTCCGGCATTTGCACAGGACTACCCCGCCAGGCCGATCACCGTGGTGGTCGCCTATCCCGCAGGTGGTGACACGGACGCCATGGCGCGCCTGTTCGCCGAAAAGCTCACGGTGCGTCTGCGCCAGCCCGTGGTGGTGGACAACCGGCCCGGGGCGGGCGGCACCGTGGGCAACAACCTGGTTGCGCGGGCCGTGCCCGATGGCTACACGCTGCTGTTCACGCCCAACCCCTTCACCATCGCCCCCATGGTGATGAGGCTCCCTCCTGCCGCGACCTATGACCCCTTGAAAGGTTTCACCCCCGTGGTGCAGACCGCCAGCCAGGCCGTGCTGCTCGTGGCCCATCCCTCCACGGGATTCAAAAGCGTGGCCGACATGGTGGCTGCGGCCAAGGCCGGCAAGACGCTCAGCTACGCCAGTCCCGGCGCAGGCTCGCCCATGCACATAGGTGCCGAGTGGCTGAACCGCGCTGCCGGAGTGAGCATTCAGCATGTGCCCTATCGCGGCGTGGCACCGGCCGTCAACGATGTGGCAGCGGGCCATGTAGGACTGGCCTACGTCACGCTGGGGCCGGTGGCCCAGTACATCCAGGCGGGCAAGCTGCGCGCGCTGGCCGTGACCGACCCGAAGCGTTCGCCCCTGCTGCCCGATGTGCCTTCGCTGGCGGAACTGGGCTACAGGGACATCGCCGCGGGTGCCTGGAATGGCTTCTTCGCGCCCAAGGGCACGCCGGCCGCCGTGGTGCAGACCTTGAACACCCATCTCAACGAGATCCTCAGGATGCCGGAGGTGGCGGCAAAGATGGCCACCTTCGGTGCCGTGCCCGTGGGCGGGTCGCCGCAGGTGCTGGCCGATGTCAACGCTGCCGACTACGAGCGCCTGGGCAAGGTGATCCGCGAACTCGGCATCACCGCTGAATGACATGAATACCTCGAATTCCACGCTGGGCCGCGAGACGGCCCAGGTCACGGCGCTGTCCAAGGTACTAGGTCGTGCCCAGTACGCGGGCGACCTCAAGCTGCCGGGCATGCTGCATGCCAAGCTGTTGCGCAGCCCCTATCCGCATGCGCGCATCGTGCGCATCGACATTGCTGCAGCGCGTGCGCTGCCCGGTGTGAAAGCCGTGCTGACCGGGGCAGATGCACCGCGCACGCCCTGGGGCGTGAGCCACAAGGAGCGGCGCATTCTGGCCGACGGCCTGGTGCGCTTTGCGGGGGAAGAGGTGGCAGCCGTGGCTGCCGCCACAGAAGAGATCGCCCGCGATGCGCTGGACCTGATCGAGGTCGAGTACGAAGAACTGCCCGCCATCCTGTCGCCCGAGGAAGCCCTGGATGAAGAAGCGCCCGGCGTTCATCCGGGCCGGGGCAACACCGCCCACGAGATCCGCTTCGAGCGCGGCGATGCAGATGCCGGATTCGCCGCAGCTGATCTGGTTCACGAAGCCACGTACACCACGCATGCGCAGTACCCCGGCTACCTGGAACCCATGGCAACCCTGGCCTCCATCGACGCCGATGGCCGCCTGTTGGTACAGACCTCCACGCAGTCGGTTTTCCTGGCGCGTGCCCGGCTGGCGGCGGCGCTGGAGCTGCCGGTGTCCGCCATCCGCGTGGTGCAGGCCACCACGGGCGGCGGCTTTGGCGGCAAGATCGTCGAGGACGACAACCAGCTCGTGGCGGGCCTGCTGGCCCTGCGCACCGGGCGGCCCGTGCGCCTGGTCAACAACCGGCTGGAGGACTTCCTGGCCTGCTGCTCCAGCGTCCCCGAGCGCATCACGCTCAAGCTGGGCATGGCGCGTGATGGCCGCATCCTCGCCAAGCAGGTGCACATCGTCGCCGAGTGCGGTGCCTATGCGGGTCTGTCGGCCGAGGTCATGCACGTCAGTGCCATGCGCAGCGACAACATGCACAGGCAGGGCAACGTCCGATCGCACGCCACCCTGGTCTATACCAACAACCCGCCGCACGGCGCGTTCCGCGGCTTTGGCGGTACGCAGATGCTGTTCGCGCTCAACAGCCACATCCACATCATGGCCGAGCAGCTGGGGCTGGATCCGGCCGAAGTCCACAAGCTCAATGCAGTGGAAGCCGGCGACGTGACAGTGCATGGCTGGAAGATCGGCAGCGCCGGCCTCAAGGAGTGCATAGACCAGGCCACCGATGCCATCGACTGGCGCGGCAAGCGCGCCCGCCCCCGCCAGGCCCTTGGCGCCCGCCGCAGGGGCGTGGGCATGGCCGCGGCCATGCATGTCAGCGGCAACCGCACCATGGGCAACTGGGACGGCTCCACCGTGGTGGTGCGCATCCATGAGGATGGCCAGGTGCTTGTGCTCAGTGGCGAGTGCGACATGGGCCAGGGCGCGGCCACCATGCTCAGCCAGATCGTCGCCCATGAACTCACGCTGCCGTTGTCGCAGGTCCGCGTGGCCGCACCCGACACGGACAGCACCCCCTTCGCCATAGGCTCGCTGGCCTCGCGCGTGACCATGGCTGCAGGCAATGCCGCCATAGGTGCCGCGCAGGCGGCCCGCAGCAAGCTGCTGGCCCTGGCCGCCGTCGTGCTGGAGGCGCAGGTCGACGACCTGGAGCTGGCCGATGGTCAGGTGCGCGTGCGCGGCACCGACCGTGCGGCAGGCATGGCCGAGCTCGCACGCCAGCACATCTGGCGCCATGGCGGCGAGGGCATACAGGTCAGCCACACCTGGGATGCCCAGACGCAGATGCACGACGCCCAGCTGCACGGCAACATCGCGCCGGCCTATTCCTTCGCGGCCCAGGCAGTGGAGGTCGAGGTCGATACAGAAACCGGCCAGGTCCGGGTGCTTGACAGCTATGTGGCCGACGACTGCGGCAAGGCGCTGAACCCCGTCGCCATCCATGGGCAGACCAACGGGGCCACCGTCCAGGCCATGGGCTGGGCCCTTTACGAGCAACTGCACCTGGAAGGCGGGCGCCTGGCCAACGGCAACTTCGCCGACTACACCATGCCAACGGCCGACGCCGTGCCCTTGCTGCGCGGCGGCTTTGTCGAGTCCAACGACCCCAACGGCCCCTATGGCGCCAAAGGGGCCAGCGAAACCGCCATCCTGCCGGGAGCGCCTGCCATCGCCAACGCCGTGTACGACGCCATCGGCGTGCGCATATGCGATCTGCCGATCACGCCCGAAAAAATCCTGGCGGCGCTGCGCGCACGCGCCGAGGAGGGCCGTCATGCATGACTTCGACTTCCTGGAGCCCACCTCGGTGGCGGAGGCCAGCCGGTTGCTGGCCGAACTGGGCGAGGACTGCCGCGTGATCGCCGGCGGCACAGCCTTGATGCTGGGCATGCGCCAGCGCATGCTCGCGCCCACGCACCTGGTCTCGCTGGCTGGCATCGATGCGTTGCGCGGCCTGGACTTCGACCCGGTGCGTGGCCTGCGTATCGGCGCCCTGGTGCGCCATGCCGAACTGGCGGCCTCGCCGCTGGTGTCGCATCACTATCCTGTCCTGGCCGGCATGGCGCAGCGCATGGCCAACCCGCAGGTGCGCAATCAGGGCACGGTGGGCGGCAATCTCTGCTATGCCGACCCCTCCACCGACCCGCCCGGCTGCCTGATGGCATTGGGCGCCCAGATCGTGCTGGCCAGCGCAAGAGGCGAGCGCCTGTTGGACATCGAGGACTTCCTGGTCGACTACTACGCCACGGCGCTGGAAGGCGACGAGATCGTCAGCGAGATCCGCGTGCCGCCCATGGGGCAAGGAGACGACCGGCGCAGCGGTGTGTACACGCGCTTTCTGCGCACAGCGGCCGAACACCGGCCGCTGGCCAGCGTGGCCCTGGTGGCGCACACCGCCGGGGGCATCTGCCGCGACGCGCGTCTCGTCGTGGGCGCCTCTACGCCCATACCCGTGCGCCAGCGGCGCGCCGAGGGCTTTCTTGAAGGCCGTGCCCTCACCTGGGCCTTGGCGGCCGAGGCGGGTGACATCGTCGCGGCCGACATCACACCGGTTTCGGACCTGCGCGGCTCGGCGGATTTCCGCCGAGAAATGGTGCGCGTCAACGTGCGGCGCACCGTGGCCGAACTGTTTGGCCTGGACCTGGCACTGGAACAAGGAGAGCTGGCATGAGCCGACATCGCATCGAATGCACCGTCAACGGCGAGCCCTGCAGCGTGGACGTGCCTGCGCGCCGGCTGCTGTCGGATTTTCTGCGTGATGACCTGCACCTGACGGGCACCAAGCGCGGCTGCGAGACGGGCGTGTGCGGCGCCTGCTCGGTGCTGCTGGATGGCGAAGTGGTGAAGTCCTGCCTGCTGCTGGCCGTGCAGGTCCAGGGCCGCGCGCTCACCACCATCGAAGGCCTGGCCGACCGTATTGCTGGGGGTGCGGGCGCAGACCTGTCACAACGGCTGCACCCGCTGCAGCAAAGCTTCATGCAATGCGGCGGCCTGCAGTGCGGCTACTGCACACCGGGCTTCATCATGGCCGCCTGCGATCTGCTGGGGCGTAACCCCCTTCCCGGCGCGGACGAAGTTCGCCATGGCCTCAACGGCAACCTGTGCCGTTGCACGGGCTACACCCAGATCGTGGAATCGGTCCTTGTGGCCGCGGAGAAAATGCATGGAAATTGAGAAAACCCTGACTGTTTCGGCCTCGCGAGAGCGGGTATGGGCCTTGTTGCTCGATCCCCAGGTCATGGGAGGTGCCGTGCCGGGCATGCAGTCCATCGAAGTGGTCAGCCCCACCGAATACGTGGCGGTGATGCACCAGAAGATCTCCTTCATCAGCGCCAGATTCAAGCTGCGCACACGCATCGTCGAGCAACGCGCTCCCGAGTATCTGCGCGTGGAAGGAACGGGAGAAGACACCTCGGTGGCCAGCTCGCTCAAGCAGCGCAGTGAAATCTTCCTGAGCGCCATGCCGGATGGAGGCACCGAACTGCGCATCAAGATCGACGTGGACCTGCTGGGCCGTCTGGGCGCCTTCGGCCTGAGCGTGATGAAGACCAAGGCCGACCGAATATGGGAGGAGTTCGGTAACAATCTGGCCGCGCGGCTCGAAGGCGGGGGAGGGGAGCCCGCTGCGGGCGAGGCGACCATGCAGGCGCCTGCACCTGTCGCGCCCGCGCCGGCCTCCGAGCCAGCCAGGGAAACGGTGGTGCAAGCCCGGAATTCGCCAGCACCAGCGCCAGCTTCGGAGCTCTCCTCCACGGCCCAAGACCTGCGGGGCCGTGGCTGGTGGGGGCGGCTAATCGGCAGCTTGAGCGGTGAAGGCAGCGCGGGCGCTGCCGACACCATTCATGTCGAGCTGCGCCGTGGCGATACCACGGTCAGCGTCCAATGGCCGGGCGCGCGCGCCGAGCAGTGCGCGGCGTGGCTGCGCGACTGCCTGCGCTGAACGCAGACCCGGCCGAGCACATCATCCGCGCGTGATCACCGCACAGGCCAGGCGCGCCCCCGAATTGCCGGTGGGCTGCGTGGTGTAGTCGTCCGGGTCCTTGTGCACGATCAGTCCGCGGCCCACCACGCTGTTGGGTCCCTGGTCCAATGCGAGGCCGCGCGACACGAAGTCGATGCTTGCCATGCCTTGCGCATCGGATCGCAGGCTGGGCAGGTCGCCCGTGTGATGGGCCGAAGAATCGAAGCGGCCATGGGCCTGGCCGGTCGGGTTGAAGTGGCCGCCTGCGCTCAGGCCGTCAGGGCTGGAACAATCGCCTTTTTCATGGACGTGAAAGCCGTGCTCGCTGTTCGGCGCCAGCCCCTGGACGGAGCCTTGCACGCGCACGCTGCCATCGGCCTGTGCCGTGAACTGCAGGCTGCCGCTGACCTTGCTGCCTTGCGTGGGCTGCAGCTGGGCCATGGCCACATTGCGGGAGGCGGGCGCTGTCGTGACGGCTGCCGGGGTCGATGCGGAGGCTGCGGCAGGAGGCTTGGGCTGGCTGCCACAGGCGCCCAGGGCCAGCACCATGCCGGCAGCCATCAACAGCTTCACGGCGGTGGACGGGGTGGAGGGCTGCGAAGTGGCGGCGTGGCTGGATTGGGAAGCGTTCAAAGGCATGGCGGCAATCTCCTGGTTGGAATGGGAACTGAAAAAGTCACGGGGGCGCATGGCGCGCAGCCGCCATCATGCAGCGTGCGATACGGCGGCCATGTCGGAGAGCGCAGCGTTCTGTGGCCGTGCGCGGCGATGGCGTCAAACGGAGCCTTGCCGCGCGCCTGCGTCGGGCTGGCCCGCGTAGCTGAGCAGGCGTTGCAAGGCGCGGTCACGGATGCCCAGGCGCTTGAGCTCATCGAAGGTTGCGCGCGCATAGTCATGCGTGCTGCCGTAGATGCCCTTGGCCTCGCTGAAAATGCGGCGATAGTCCTCGGGCGCCAGCTCGCCCGTGTGATTGGGGCTTTGCCGGGACAGCGTGAACGCCAGCGCCTGCACCGTGCCCTGGCCGGTGCGGCAGGGCAGCCAGCGGGGGTCATAGACGGCATTGGCCATCTCGCGCTGCCACAGCTTTCTCATGACGTCATGGCCGTGGTGCCGGGGAATGCGGAACACCATGCCCTGGCAGCTGCCGCCGGACAGCATGCCAAAGACCAGACCAGGGTTCTGGGGCGTGCCGCGGTTGATGGTGCTCCACATCTTCAGCGCCCGGTGCCAGCCAAAGACACGCGCCGTGCGGCGTTCGCAGAAATCGATATCCGGCCGCCAGATCAGCGAGCCGTAGCCGAAGATCCAGAGGTCATCGCTCCCGCCCCATCGGTGCAGCGCCTCGTCCAGCATGGGCTGTGACTCTCGGCGGGCGAATGAAAATTCTGGCAGGGCGGACATGGGCGCGACAGCATGAAAGAACAATGACGTTTTAACGCCTGGACGCCCAAACGGTGCACAAGCGCGTGCTTTGCCCTTGCAGGGCCGGTCTTCTGTCTCCGCCGCACCACAGTTTTTGCCAGCCGTCAGCGCGGGGTTTGGGCGTGGCGCGGGGCCCTCGACGGTGGCCCTCTACAATCCACCGGTTTTTCGCAGTCTTTCTGGTTTTCATCCAACAGCTCATTCACGGAGAGTGCTTCATGTCCTTCAGTCATTCCGACGACGACAGCCAACAACGTTTTGCCCTGGGTTTCCTGTTCGCGCTGATTGCGCTCGTCGTCTCCACGGTCGTTGGCGTCGTCGTCTACCAGCGCGGCATTGCGCATGGCCCGGCGAAGATGGCAGGCGGCGCTTCCCCTGTGGCAGCAATGGTGCCGGTGGTCTTGGAGGAAGATGTGGCCCGCGTCGTTGTCGAAAACGGCGTGGTCAAGTTCTACTTCGCATCGGCCAAGGCCGAACTGGCCGCGGGCGCCAATGAAGCGCTGGCCGACGTGGTCGCCGGTGTGAAGGGCGGCAAGCGCGCCGTGATCTCGGGCTACCACGACGCCACGGGCAGCGCCGAACTCAACGCCGAACTGGCCAAGAAGCGCGCCCTGGCAGTCCAGGCCGCCCTGTCCGCTCTGGGCGTGGCTGAGGAAAAGGTCGAACTCAAGAAGCCCGAGCAGCTGCAGGCTGACGGCAGCAACGCCGAAGCCCGCCGCGTGGAAGTGATCCTGGTGGACTGAGCCTCAGTCTTGCCGCTGTAAACGGCCAAAAAGAAAGGCCCGGAGCGTCAATCGCTCCGGGCCTTTTCTTTTGACGGCTGCGTGGATCAGGAATTGCGCAGCGGGTCGAACTTCGCGTCACCGTCAGGCTGGGTCCCGGCATGGGCTCGCGAATTCTCTTGTATGAGTTCGATCTTGTAGCCGTCCGGATCCGTCACAAAGGCAATCACCGTGGTGCCGCCCTTGACGGGGCCTGCTTCGCGCGTCACGTTGCCGCCGGACGCCTTGATCTTCTCGCAGGCGGCATACGCGTCCGGCACGCCAATGGCGATGTGGCCATAGGCCGAGCCCATGTCATAGGCCTCGGTGCCCCAGTTGTAGGTCAGCTCGATCTCGGCCTGGGCCGGGTTGCCGCCCTCGAAGCCCAGGAAGGCCAGGGAGTATTTGTACTCCGGGTTCTCGGAGGTTCGCAGCAGCTGCATGCCAAGAACCTGTGTGTAGAAATCGATGGAGCGCTGGAAGTTGCCAACGCGCAGCATGGTGTGGAGGATTCGCATCCCTCGATTGTGCCGGGATTCCGCCATCTCTTCAGCCGCCCGCCAAGCGCCGCAGTGTTCTCATCGCGCACAGGTCTGGCGCCTTCCCGCAGATCGGGCGCTTCAGGTCCCGGCGGCATCTGGCCCGAATCCATTCAACCATTGATTCAACTGTCTGTTGAATTCTAGGAGTGGGACCTAGGACTGGTACCCGATTTTTCGGCAATAAATCTTGCAAATCAGACAAATCTTAGATTTTTGGATTGAAAAATCAGACAAATCCAATTAAATCCTAGTAGCCGGCTGCCTAGAATAGGAATGTTCTTCGTGCGAATTATTTTAATTTTTTGAGTCATGAAAAATTTCGTCTTGCGGATATTAATTGCCGATGACCATCCGGCAGTTCTGGCAGGCATAGAAAGTGTTTTGGAGGATAAGCATGAAATAGAGATTGTAGGTCGAGCGAAAAACTCCACTGAAATCATAAGTTTTCTGAAGAAAAACGAATGTGATGTTCTGGTAACTGATTACTCCATGCCCGGTGGAACCTACGGTGATGGTCTGGTGATGCTGAATGTCATTCGGAAAAGATTTCCAAGTGTCAAGATCGTCATGCTGACAATGATCGAGAATATTGGAATAATCAAATCTCTTACCAACCAAGGAATCTACAGAATTGTCCATAAAACGGATTCTTTGGGAAGTCTGCTGCCCGCCATCTACGCTGCATACACGGATGGTCAATTCATATCTCCCAGTGCAAGCAAGCTGCTGGGAGGAGAATGGCTGGGTGCGGTGCGGACATCGATAGAACTCTCAAAGCGGGAGGAAGAGGTTCTGCTTCTTTTCATCTCTGGCATGACGGTGTCCGAGATAGCAAAAAAGCTCTATCGCAGTATCAAGACGGTCAGCACGCACAAGGTGGCTGTCATGAACAAGCTGGGTATACGCAAGGACATTGATCTCATTCGCTATGGAATTGAGATGGGCTGGATTGACGTAAGAAAATAGGTGCAGAAATGCATCGTCATTGCCGCAGACGATCCGACCAAGCTCCATGCCATCCGCAGCTTTCTTGCAAAGATTTCTTTTATTACATGAGGAGATCCACAGCCTGATCGATGGTTGTATCTTGATGCCCAGATGGAAATATATAAAAAAGAGGCTGGAGAAAAGGAAGAGCTCCACCTTCTGACCAAATACAACAAGACACTGCTTTTTGGCGGTGGCCTGGTTTTCTCTCTTCTTATCATTGTTTTGGCAATGCTTGCGGCCCTGTTCGAGCTCAATGACTTCATGGAGGAAAGAAGAGCAGTATTCCAGAGCAAGAGAACCCGGGTTCTGGTGGAAATAGAAACAAAGCAAGTCATTATGATGCGAGGAATCATTGCATCAGAGTTGCTTTGGGGGCAGACGCACACATCTCATCCCGGTGTCTTTGCCGGGACAGATGCTGTGATGGCAGGGGTGAGCCCTGTAGTATTGCTTGAGAATAAGATCAACAAGAATGTACACAAGCACTACAGAGATATGTTGGGAGAGCTGGCATATTTGGCAAATTCCAGCTTTCTTCAAAATGGAAGAGCAATATCTGCCTATGTCTTCAGTCCGGACAGATCGTTCATAGGCGTCCTTGTGCCGCAGGTGCCAAACGAGCATGAGCGAAAAGACATGCTCTTGAAACTCAGGGAACAGATTTCGACTTTGCCTGAGGATAGCGGCACCATCATTCCGTCCGTCCAGCTGCGTCATCCCATATGGCTGCCTCCGAGTAAAAGCATTCTGACCGGGGAGATGTCATTTCAGATTGTTGTCTCGGCTTTCCAAGATGGAAAGCCATTTCTCACGGTGGTGAGCGACATGCCGACTCAATATATTGAGAGCCTTATGCAGCAAGGTGAAGGCAGGAACTCCTTGTTTATTATTGATTCTCAAGGCAACGTTGCGCTGGGTGGGGGGGAGATCGGCGATGCAATAGGGGATTTTTTTGATATCGAGGCGTCGAAATTTCACGGAGGTCTGATAAGTAGATATATTTTGAGCAAGTATGGTGCAGTCTATAGAAATGGACATTTTTATTACTATTCGAGGATATCAAATACGAACATGATACTTCTCCAGGTGTTTTCCTGGAAAGATGCTGTGTATTTAAATGGGAAGTCTCTTGTATATTTGCTGTTTTCATTGATATTCATCATTTTTTTCTGGTGTTTTCTGATATATTTTTATGATAGGGTTTTTATTCCAATATATGGGAAAGCCAAGAATGTGTTCGACACGGAACATCTGAGCCGCACCATCATTGCCATGGCGCCTTATGGACTTGGTCTTCTTGATTTCAAGGAAAAGAAGATGCTGTTGGAAAACAGCATGATGTACAAGTACAAAGAAAGCATGGTGTTGGATGATAAGTCTGCTGGTGAGCGGTTGATTGAATATTTTCTCAGATTCTACGGTGAGAAATATCTGAGTGGAAAAAAGACTGAATATTTGCCGGTAGTCAGCGAAGTCGTGATCTCTTACAACGGAACGGTTGCAGAGCTTTCAGTGATCATGGTGAAGGCCAAATATCAGGGGCGGCATGTCCTGCTGTGTGGATTTGCCGATATCACTGCGCACAAGCAGGTGCAAAGAAATCTGGAAGATGCCAAAAAGGCGGCAGAAGAGGCAAACCAGGAAAAATCTTCTTTTCTTGCTGCCATGAGCCACGAGATACGCACGCCACTGAATGCAATATTGGGCAATCTGGAAATACTGGGAAGAAGCTCCATGTCAGAAGAGCAGCAAACCAGGCTAACCACCATATCATCTTCATCCCATTCTCTTTTAACGCTGCTGAATGATGTTCTCGACTTCTCGAAGATCGAGTCTGGTCAGATGAGTGTGGAATTGGCCAGCTTTGATCTCAAGTCTGTAATCCGGCAGGTGGCTGCCATTTACAAACCGCTGGCTGCGGAATTAGGTATAGGATTTTCCCTGATCATTGACCATTCGTTGAGGGAGGGATATATAGGAGATGGCGAGAGAATAAAGCAAATCCTCAACAATCTTCTCAGCAACTCCTTGAAATTCACCAAGGCTGGCAAGATTGACGTATTTGCATCAGACAGGGCCGGTGAGCTCAAGATCAAAGTGTCAGATACCGGGATAGGCATCCATCCCTCACAGCACCCCTTCATCTTTGACGCATTCAAGCAGGCAGGCTCGGATATAGCGGCGGAATTTGGTGGTACGGGGCTGGGCCTGACGCTGTGTCAGCGTATGGCACATCTCATGGGCGGGGAAATCCGGTTCTTCAGCGTGCCGGGAAAGGGCAGCATTTTCGAATTGACTTTGCCCGCATGTCACGCCCAGCCTGTTCCTGCTTCCTTGGGGTGGGACGATGGCGATGTCATGCTTGCAGACGATGAAAGCGCAGGTTATTGCGCAAGGATTCTCATCGTCGATGATCACCCGGTCAACAGGCTGCTGCTTCTGGATCAGCTGAAAATCCTCGGCTTCGAGGCGGAATCTGCAGAAGGCGGGGAATCCGCATTGCGAATGATGTCGCAGAATATCTATGACCTGGTTCTTACGGACCTGCAAATGCCTGGAATGAGCGGTTATGCGCTTGCTCAGCGCATCAAGCAGAGTTATCCGGGAGTTCCTGTGGGAGCAATAACGGCACATGCAGGCAAGCAGGAAAAATTCAAATGTGCAAAATTTGGCATCGCAGATATTCTTGTCAAGCCGGCCTCCTTGAAAAACCTCAAGGAATTCATTGGAAAAAATATAGGAAAGTCTGGCAAGGGTGTCGCTGAAGCTGCGGAAGTTCCGGGCAGCAGATTGCCTTATCGTGATGTATTGATTTCAGCAACCGAAAACTCATTGGCTGCGTTGAAAAAGCATTTGCTGCAAGGTGATCTGATGGCTGTGCACCGTGAAATTCATGCCATGAAAGGGTCATTTGCGGTGGCTGGGCTGAAGGATAGAGTGGAAGACATGGACCGATTGTCATCTCTTGTCAATATGCGGCACCTCCATGCAGTGGATGATGCCCTGGCTGACCTGCTGGAGAACCTGAGAGATATCTGATGAGCCATGGTGCAATGATGCTGCACTGAACGATTGTGTTTATTCCGTTGATGGTGCCAAATCATGTTTTCCAATATGAATCATAGAAAAGATTTGAATATATCCGTACTGCTGGCAGATGATCATCCTGGAATCATCTCAGGCATCCGGCATGAACTGTCTTCCGAGCTGGAAATTCTGTTGAAAGCCAGCGTTTCAAATTCAACCGATCTGGTGAAAAAGTTGGATGAAGGTGGCTTTGACGTGCTTGTGTCGGATTACTCCATGCCTACGGGTCAATACGGAGATGGCTTGAATCTTTTTGGCTATATATCCAGAAGATTCCCGAACCTGGGTTTGGTGGTTCTGACCATGCTGGACAATTCGGCCATTCTTCAGGCGCTGGGCAAGGTGTCGAACATCAGCATCGTGAGCAAGGCGGACCCGGTGCTGCATCTGGTTCCAGCCATTCATGCGGCCTATACAGGAGGCACCTACTTCTCCCCCGCCATTTCCGAGCGACTGGAAAAAATGAATGCGGGTGTCATGGGAGGCGAAGGAAAATCACCGGGGGTGCTCAGTCCCAAGGAATCGGAGGTGGTAAGGCTTTATGCGGCCGGTTTGCGTATCGACGAGATCGCGGCCAAGCTGAACAGAAGCAAGAAAACCATCAGCACCCAGAAAGTCAAGGCCATGCACAAGCTTGGAATTGAACGAGACATTGATCTGATGAAGTATGCCCTTGAGTGCGGATGGGTGACCTCATCGAGATCTCAATGACGGCCGGTTCTTTATCTGCCGTTCAAGGTCCGGATTTCTTCCAGGAGCTGGTCAAGCTGCAGTTCCAGCGCCAGCAGCGAATGCGCATGGTGCATCAGCCCATCATGGTTGATGCCGTTTTCCAGGCCGGCGCAGCGTATTGACAGCTCAGTCAGGTCAAAAAATCGCAGTGAACCGGAAAGATTGTGCAGCTCTCTTTGCACATCCTTGCGATTCTTGCTGGATTTGATGATCGCCAGCGACGAACGTGCAGACTCCAGAAAGGCCGTTCTGATGGGGGCCGGGATCTGTTGAAAAGGGGCGACGTCATCGGTCGACGAAATGCGGCCGCTGCTGGCAGGCCGGGGCTGAACGGCCAGTTGCAGTGCATCAAAGAGGCCCTGCAGCGAACGCCAGGAGACCTCGATGATGCGGGCGTTGATCACCTTGGGTTGCAGGGGGTGATCAGCCTCGCATTCGATGATGCTTGCAGCTCCTGCCACCAGGCGGTTTTCATCCTTGGGATTCCAGGACGTTTTCGGTCCGCAAAGCACAACAACCTGGAACTTCTGGAGGCGATCCTGGCGAATGGCCGTGGGATGGTGGCAGGCCGTGGTCGCCAGGCCCCAACTTTTGAGGTGCGGGAGCAGATGGGCGTGCAGTTCATCGGATGACGAGATGAACAAAACCTGCTCGCCTGAAAATGACAAAGCGGAGGAGGAGGGCTCTTCTGTGGTGGTTATCGATTCGGCGGCAGTCGAGAACTTTTCAGAACGGTATGGTGTGGGTGCACTGTCCAAGGTGGATGTCTGTTTTTTCATGGGTGGCCGAGCATCTGGAGCCGGCATCTGCAGCCAGTCACTCGCTGGAGGCTTCAGATCCGGCTGGAAGATTGGACCACGGCACCTATCCATGGTGCACGTTTAAGGACATGTCCATAGAGCATTCTTGTTTCACCTGCGCGGCGTCTGGCTTTGGAAGCCCAAGCCCGGGCATTCAGGTGTGGCAGCAAGTGCCGCCAGAATGAAAAAAGCCTGCAGAGAACTGCAGGCTGTTTTCATGGAGGCGTTTATCCAGGCTTCAGATGGCGAACTGGGCGCGATCCTTGTCCTTGATCCAGGCAGGGGGCTTGCCACGGCCGGTCCAGGTGTCACCGGTTTCGGGATTGCGGAACTTGGGGGCCACGGTGGAGGGGGCGCGGCGTGCCGTGAAGATGTCGTCGGCAGTCAGGCCGTAATCCTGAACCAGACCGCGAATCTTGGCGATCACATCACTGACTTCTTGCTTGCGTGCTGTCTGGATCTGGGCCTCGAGTGCCTCGCGCTGTGCCAGAAGTTCTTTGTATGTGGTGTTCACGGTAGTTTGCCTTTCATGGATTGAAGCGCGAATATTAACGGTTTTTTAAGAACAAGTTTGCATGCTTTCGATCATTTTCTCCTATGACTGCCATTGGCCGTCCTGACCGTGTTCAAAATGACCGGTCAACGCCAGGTAAAGGCCATGTAAAGAGCCGGTAGTTATGGGGCGCTGTATGTTCCGGAGCCCTTCAAAATCCTGTATGCCCTCGCTTTCAGGTTTGAAGCGCGGTGGTTCACAGGAGTGAGTGACCGGCTGCGAAGGAGTTTGGGCTTATTGAAGGGGATGTGAAAGGCGATGCCGTGATCAAACTGCACCGCACATTGGAAATTCTTGAAACCCAGTCTGTACGCTGTTTGCCAACGGTTTTTTGCGTGGGGTTGTGGGGAGGGTGGCGAGCGGACTGCAAGCGAAAGATGAGGGTGCTGGTGGTCCCGTGACATCCTTCGCGAAAGACGCGCGTTTTTGCCTACAAAACTGTTTATTCATACAGTATGATGCGGCCATGAGCATCGATCAGATCGCCTTCGCACTCCCCGCAGTCCTTGCCGTCTGGCTGTCGCAGTCCCGTTCCGTTGCCCTGCGGCGGTGGGCCTGCCTTCTCGGCCTGGGATGCATGCCTTACTGGATATATGTGGCCCTGTTGGCCGGGCAGTGGGGCATGTTGGCCTTGGCAGGCGCCTTTGCGCTGGGCTGGCTCAAGGGGCTTTGGGTGCACTGGCTGGCACCTCGTCGGCGTGAGGCCGTGGGCTCGGGCCTGGGCACCATCCAGATCACGCCGGGCACCCGTTGACGGCTGGGCCGCTGGTCCGCGCCTTGTGTTCATCGATGCTGCAGGCGGGCGCGTGTTTTACGGGTGCTGTGCATGGCGTGCTCGGGAATTTCAAGCGTTCTCACTGGAATTTGATGCAGATAAAAGCCGAGTGTTTTGCTTGGTTGGTGTGATGGCCGGGCCGATGCGCCGGCTGCCAGGGTGGCCTGCTGTCTTTATGCCCAGCCGTGCATGGCTGCAAGACTGGGCCGGGGCCGTGATGCAAGGATTTCTGCCCTTTGTGCATTGTGGTGGTGCACATCTTTCGGGGCTTGGTGCAGGTTTCCGGATCGGCTGGTAGCGCTGTGTTTTTGTGGATATTTCCGATCTATATGGTGAGTTATGTGAGCAAAAAGCCACGGAGTTTGCGGGTCTGTGCAGGTCCTTGGATGGACGCTGGCTGGCAGTGATGGGCAAGTCCGAGGCATAGAATCGTTTGCATACAACAGGCAGTCATCTATCAGAGTTGCCTCTAAAAACCACGTGAAAACAGCCCACCCCGTTGGCGGTGGGCTTTCTTTTTCGGGCTTGGCCACGGCGAGCCCGTCGCCTGATTTTTCAGTGCGCACCTATGGTTTGCACCTGTTGTCAACCACAAGGTTTGCACACGATGAAATTCACTCTCAACCAACAAGAGGTCGAGATCCAGGGCGTGAGCCCTGAGACGCCGCTGCTTTATGTGCTGCGCAACGACATGCAGCTCAACGGTCCCAAGTTCGGCTGCGGCCTGGGCGAATGCGGCGCATGCGCCGTGCTGATCGACGGCAAGGTGGCCCGCTCCTGCTCCGTTCCCGTGAGCGTGGTCCAGGGCATGAAGGTCACGACGCTGGAAGGCCTGTCCCAGGACGCGACCCAGGCCGAGCACGCCCGCGTGGCGCGTGACTGGGAAGCAGCCCATCCGGCCGCCGTGCCGGGCATGCCTGCCGGCAAGCCGGCAGCCGATGCACAGGGCAAGGCCGTCTACCGACTGCACCCTGTGCAGCAGGCGTTCATCGACGAGCAGGCCGCCCAGTGCGGCTACTGCACCAACGGCATGGTCATGGCCCTGGTGGCCTTGTTCGACCACAAGCCCACGGCCACCGACGAGGAAGTCACCCAGGCCCTGTCCGGCCACCTGTGCCGCTGCGGCACGCATGTGGAAATCATGCGTGCGGCTGCTCGCGCCCGCGTGCTGATCGCCCAGGGAGGTGCAGCATGAGTGCATCCAACCCCCTTCAACTGACGCGCCGCAACCTGCTCAAGCTGGGCGGCATGGTCATGGTCAGCTCGGTGGCGGCCGCTGGCCTGGTGGCTGAAAGCACGGGTACGGCGCCCGCCGTGGCCGGCGCCTTCCCCATTCCCCCCATCGACCGGGTGAGCAGCTTCATCGCCATTGGCGCGGACGGCAGTGTCACGGCCTACCACGGCCACGTGGACCTGGGCACGGGCATCCGTACCTCGCTGGCGCAGCTGGTGGCCGATGAGCTCGATGTGGAGTTCGAGCGCATCACCATGGTGCTGGGCCACACGGGCCGCACGCCCAACCAGGGCCCGACCATTGCCAGCAACACCATCCAGGTGGATGCCATCCCCATGCGCAAGGCCGCCGCGCAGGTGCGCCAGCTGCTGCTGGGCCTGGCTGCCGAGAAGCTGCAGCAGCCCGTGTCCGCACTGACCACGTCCAAGGGCGCGGTGGTGGCCAAGGGCGGGCGACGCATCGGCTACGGCGAACTGGCCCAGGGCCAGGACCTGAACATTGCGCTGGACAAGGAAGTGCCGCTGCGCACCGGCGGCTTCAACTACATCGGCAAGTCCGTGCAGCGCGTGGACATTCCGGCCAAGGTGCTGGGCGCGCTGGCCTATGTGCACGATGTGCGCGTGCCCGGCATGCTGCACGGCCGCGTGGTGCGCCCGCCCTATGGCGGTGCCGATGCGTCGGCTCCGCTGGGCAGCAGCCTGATCTCTGTGAACGAGCAGTCGGTCGCTCATCTGCCGGGCATCGTCAAGGTGGTGGTGCAGGGCGATTTCGTGGGCATCGTGGCCGAGCGCGAAGAGCAGGCCATTGCCGCCATGCGCCAGCTGGAGGTGAAGTGGAAGGACTGGGCCGGCGTGCCCGACCTGTCGCTGAACGCCATGCACGACACCCTGGTCAAGCACGAGAAGACCGACCGCATGCTGCGCGAGGACGCGGGCATTGACGAGTCCTTCTCGGGCGCCAAGAAGGTGATCGAGGCCGACTACGTCTGGCCCTACCACCTGCATGCCTCCATCGGCCCGTCCTGCGCCGTGGCCGAGGTGTCCGCCAGCCAGATCCAGGTCTGGACCGGATCGCAGAACCCGCACGACGTGCGCAAGGACATCGCCACGCTGACCGGCATGGCAGCCGACCAGATCAATGTGACGCGCCTGGAAGCCTCGGGCTGCTATGGCCGCAATTGCGCGGACGACGTGGCATCCGACGCCGTGCTGCTGTCGCAGGCCGTGGGCCGCCCGGTGCGCGTGCAGCTGATGCGCGAGCAGGAAGCCGCCTGGGAGCCCAAGGGCACGGGCCAGCTGATCCGCGTGCGCGGCGGCCTGGACGAGAACCATGCCGTGCTGGGCTACGAACTCAAGACCTGCTACCCGTCCAACGACGCGGCGGCCCTGGCTCTGATCCTGACGGGCAAGGTGCCCAACAAGCCCAAGGTGCTGCAGATGGGCGACCGTACGGCCATCCCGCAGTACGAGTACCCCAAGATGCGCGTGGTCTCGCAGGATGCTGCGCCCATCGTGCGCGCGTCGTGGATGCGCGGCGTCTCGGCCCTGCCCAACGTCTTTGCCCATGAGTGCTGGATCGACGAATGTGCCTACCTGGCCGGTGAAGACCCGCTGGCCTACCGCCTGCGCTACCTGAAGGACCCGCGCGCCGTGGCGCTGACGCACGCTGCGCACAAGCAGGCCGGCTGGCAGGATGGCCCGGCCCACCGCAACCCCGCGCCGGCCGACCAGCGCCTGGTCAAGGGCCGCGGCTTTGCCTACGCCCGCTACTACCACAGCAAGTTCCCTGGCTACGGCGCGGCCTGGGCCACCTGGATCTGCGACGTGACCGTGGACCGCGAGACCGGCGTGATCAAGGTGGACAAGGTCTTCGTGGCCCATGACTGCGGCGAGATGGTCAACCCGGCCGGCGTTCGCCACCAGGTGCACGGCAACATCATCCAGTCCACCAGCCGCGTGCTCAAGGAGTACGTGACGTTCGACAGCAAGGGCGTGACCTCGCTGGACTGGGGTGGCTACCCCATCCTGCGCTTTGACGAGCTGCCCGAGATCGACGTGCAACTGGTCGAGCGCCCGGGCGAAGACCCCATGGGCGCGGGCGAATCGGCCTCCGTGCCCAGCGCCGCCGCTGTCTCCAACGCCGTGTTCGACGCCACCGGCGTGCGCCTGCGCGAAGTGCCGTTCACCCCGGCACGCGTGCTGGCCGCACTCAAGGCACAGGCTGCCGATGCAGCCCCGGCCGACAAGGCACAGAACTGAGAGCGGAGGACCGGAACATGCACACACTCAAGAAAATCACCCTCGGCGTGGTCGGCCTGGCCGCCGTGGCCGGCGCCGCGTTCTGGCTGGCCACGGGCCGCAGCGAAATCGCGCCCCTGCAGCAGATCCCGGTGCAGGAATTCAGCCAGCAGCAGATCGACCAGGGGCGCCGCCTGGCGCACATGGGCGACTGCGCTGTCTGCCACACGGCACCAGGCGGCCAGCGCAACGCAGGCGGCCTGGCCATGCCCAGCCCCTTCGGCACCATCTACTCGACCAACATCACGCCCGATGCCGAAACCGGCATCGGCCGCTGGTCGTACGAGGCCTTCGAGCGCGCCATGCGCCATGGCGTGGACCGCGAGGGCAACTACCTGTACCCCGCCTTCCCGTACACCGCGTTCACCCGCGTGACCGATGAGGACATGAAGGCGCTGTACGCCTTCCTGATGACCGAGCCGGCTGTCTCCAACGAGGCACCCAAGACCGCGCTGAACTTCCCGTTCAACGTGCGCCGTGGGCTGGCCCTGTGGAATGCGCTGTACCTGGAGCCGGGCGAGCAGCCCGCGCCCGCCAACCAGTCGGGCGAGTGGATTCGCGGCGCCTACCTGGTCGAAGGCCTGGGCCACTGCGCCGCCTGCCACTCGCCGCGCAACCAGTTCGGCGCCGAGAAAAAGGGGGCCGACCATCTGGCCGGCGCCTTCATCGACGGCTGGGATGCGCCCGCGCTCAACGACAAGGCCGTGGCTCCGCTGCCCTGGACGCGAGAAGACCTGGTCCGCTACATGCAGACCGGTTTCTCGGAGCGCCACGGCGTGGCCGCCGGCCCCATGGCGCCCGTGATCGAAGGCCTGTCCCACCAGTCGGCCGAGGACATCAACGCCATGGCCACCTACCTGATGTCGTACCGCAAGCCCGTGGCAGACGCCGCTGGCGCAGGGGACGCCCAGGCCCTGGTGAAGGAAAAGACCGAGGTTGCCAAGCTGCCGGTCGACGCCCAGGGCTACCGCCTGTACCAGGGCGCCTGCATGGCCTGCCACCGCGCCGATCCCAGCGGCGTGCTGGCCGGCAGCAGCTTCGGCGTGCGTCCCCAGCTGTCGCTGAACACCAACCTGTTCAGCGACTCGCCGACCAACGCCATCCATGTGGTGCTCAACGGCATCACGCAACCGGCGCGCCCGCAGCTGGGCACCATGCCTGCCTTCCGCCACAACCTCAGCGACGATCAGATCGCCACGCTGCTCAACACCATGCGCAGCCAGTACGGCCTGCAGCCCTGGGCCGGCCTGAGCGACAAGGTCAAGGCCCTGCGCGAGGAAACACGCCCCGGCAAGGTGGCGGCGCACTGAGCCTGCGCTGCGTCATCTGCGCAGCCTGTGCGCTGCGCTAGGATGGCAAGGGACCGCTGTGCCCACAGCGGTCCCTTTTTTTATGGTGACCCGCAAGATGACAAGCCACATACCCGATTTCCCCCTGCTGACCGGCGCCGACCGCCAATGGCTGGATGCACGTGCCCAGGCGCTGGATGCCGGCAACGGCGAGGCCACGGCCGCCGTCGTGCCCTATCTGGCCGAAGCCGGGCTGCTGGGCCACGGCTTGGCTGATGCCTTGGGCGGGCAGGGCGGCCGCGCCGGCGATGCCATCGAGGCGATTGCCCAGGTGGCCGCGCACTCCATGTCCGCCGCCTTTGCCTTCTGGGGCCAGCGCGTGCTGATCGAGATGCTGGCGAACACCGGCAATGCGGCCCTGCGCGAGCGCTGGCTGCCCGCGCTGCTGGCGGGCGAGGCGGCCGGTGCCTCGGGGCTGTCCAACATCATGAAATTCCTCAGCGGGCTGGAGGCTCTCAACATCCGCGCCACGGCCCGGGAAGGCGGCGGCTGGCTGCTCAACGGCAGCGTGCCCTGGTGCACCAACCTGCGCGGGCCGCGCTTTCTGGCCGCCATTGCCGTGGCGCGTGACGACGGCGCGCCGCCCATGATCGTGGCCCTGCCGTCCGATCGCCCCGGCCTGGAGCGCTCGCCGGATCTGGAGTTGATTGCCCTGCGCGGCACCAACACCGCCGCCTTGCAACTCAAGGACGTGGCCATCACCGAAGACGATCTGCTGGCCGAGCGCGCCGGCGGATTCCTGCCGCGTGTGCGGCCTGCCTTCCTGGGCATGCAATGCGGCCTGTCCATCGGCCTGGCGCGCGCGGCCTGTGCGCAGGCCGCCTCGCGCATGGTGCAGGGCGGGCATGTGCTGCAGCAGCCGCTGGACGATACCCGCAGCCATCTGGAGCAGGCGGTGGCGGCACTCAAGGCCGGTGTAGAGGCCGGCGATTTCGTGGAGGCGCCCGAGCGGCTTTTCGCGCTGCGCCTGGCCCTGCACGACTGCGTGCAGCAGGCCATGCAGCTGGAGCTGCAGACGGCCGGCGGCCGCGCCTACAGCCTGGATGCGGACGATGGCTTTGCCCGCCGCTGGCGTGAATCGGCCTTCATCCCCATCGTCACGCCCAGCGTGATCCAGTTGCGCGCCGAGCTGCAAAAACTGCAAAAGCTCGGCGCCTGACGGCTCAGCCCGCCTTGGCTGCGGGCTCCAGCGCCGGCTCCAGCGCCGTATCCAGCAGCAGCAAGGCGGTCTCCATCGCCGCCAGCAGCCGCTGGCGCGGCACGCCATCGCGGGCCTGCACGGAGATGCCGTGCAGTTGCGTGGCATAGAAATCCCCCAGCGCCTGCACGTCGGTGCCGGCGCGCAGCTCGCCTTCATCCAGCGCGCGCTGAAGGCGGTCGATCAGGGACTGCGTGCGCTGGCGGCGGTGTTCGGCCAGCCAGGCGGCGACTGCCTCGTTTTCCTCGGCGCAGTTGGTGGCGGCGGTGACCACCATGCAGCCCAGCGGATGGGCATCGTCCGTGTAGGTGGCCACGGCATCGCGCAGCACGCGGGCCAGGGCGTCGCGCACGCGCGGCTCCTGGGCCATGGCGCGGTCGGCAAAGCCGCCATCACCGGCCTCGTAGCGCTGCACGGCCTCGCGGAACAGGTCCTGCTTGCTGCCGAAGGCCGCATAGATGCGCGCTGACGCAATGCCCAGCGCCTGCACCAGGTCGGCCATGGACGTGCCCTCGTAGCCGCGCCGCCAGAACGCCAGCATGGCGCGCTCCAGCGCCTGGTCTCGGTCAAATTCCCTGGGTCTTCCGGCCATCTTCCTCATCCTTCTCAACAGTCAGGGCGGCATCTTAGCGGCGCCGTGATGCTGTCTTGCATCGGCTTCGCAAAAGCAGCCGCATTGGCGTGATACTATTCTTTGTCGATCAACAAACAATAGCTCAACGCAAGGAAACCACATGCAGACCATCAAGGGCCCCAGCCTTCATCTGGCGCAGTTCGCCGACAACAAGGCACCGTTCAATTCCCTGGAAGACATCGCACGCTGGGCGGCCGGCGTAGGCTTCAAAGGCCTGCAGATTCCCGCCTGGGACCAGCGCCTGTTCGACGTGGCCACGGCCGCCAGCAGCCAGACCTATTGCGACGATGTCAACGGCATGCTGGCCTCGCACGGCCTGGTGGCCAGCGAGCTGACCACGCACATCTTTGGCCAGCTCGTGGCCGTGCACCCGGCCTACGACGCCATGTGCGACAGCTTTGCGCCCGAGGCGCTGCGCGGCAATCCGGCCGCACGCACGGCCTGGGCGCTGGAGCAGCTCAAGCTGTCGGCCAGTGCATCGCGCCGCATGGGGCTGAGCGACATGGGCACGTTCTCGGGCTCGTTCGCCTGGCCCTATCTGTTCCCGTTCCCGCAGCGCCCGGCCGGCCTGATCGAAACCGCCTTCGAGGAGCTGGCGCGCCGCTGGCGCCCCATCCTCGACGCGTGCGACGAGCAGGGCGTGAACCTGTGCTACGAAATCCACCCCAGCGAAGACCTGCACGACGGCACCAGCTTCGAGCGCTTCCATGAACTGGTGGGCCAGCACGCGCGCTGCAAGATCCTGTTCGATCCCAGCCATTTCGTGCTGCAGCAGCTCAACTACCTCGACTACATCGACATCTACCGCGAGCACATCCGCATGTTCCATGTGAAGGATGCGGAGTTCCTGCCCAGCGGGCGCCAGGGCATCTACGGCGGCTATTCCTCGTGGCTGGAGCGGGCAGGGCGCTTCCGTTCGCTGGGCGACGGGCAGGTGGACTTCAAGGCCATCTTCTCCAAGTTCGCCCAGTACGACTACCAGGGCTGGGCCTCGCTGGAATGGGAGTGCTGCCTCAAGGACCAGGAAGACGGTGCGCGCGAGGGCGTGGACTTCATCAACCGCCACATCATCCGCGTGACCGACAAGATCTTTGACGACTTCGCCGGCGCCCCCGTGGACCAGCGCCAGATCAACGCGATGCTCGGCATCGCCTGAGCACGCCCGCAGCCAAAGAACCTCAAAAAGAAGCAAACAATGAACGCTTTCACATCGAACGCCCTGCGCAAGCAGGAAGACCAGGCCTGCGAGTTCTCGCACGACTACGTGCGCATCGACGGCCGCCGCATCCACTGCATCACGGCCGGGCAGGGCGCGCCCGTGCTGCTGATCCCGGGTTGGCCCCAGACCTGGTATGCCTGGCGCCATGTCATGCAGGCACTGGCGGCGCAGGGCTTCCAGGCCATTGCCGTCGATCCGCCGGGCACGGGCTTTTCGGACCGGCCCGACACCGGCTACGACACGGGCTCCATCGCGCTGACCCTGCACCGCACCATGCTGGCGCTGGGCCATGAGCGCTACCAGGTCGCCGGCCACGACGTGGGCATGTGGGTGGCCTATGCGCTGGCCAGCGACCAGCCGCAGGCCGTGCAGTCCCTGGCGCTGACCGAGGCCGTGATCCCTGGCCTGGCGCCCGAGCCCAGCATCTTTGCGCCGCCAGAGCAGAACATCTTCCTGTGGCACTTCATGTTCAACCAGCTGGCCGACCTGCCCGAGACCCTGATCGCGGGGCGCGAGCGTGCCTACCTGGAATTCATGTTCAACCGCTGGTCGCTGCGGCGCGACCGCGTGGCCGTGGATGTCTATGTGGATGCCTATGCGGCGCCCGGTGGCCTGCGCGGCGGCTTTGCCTACTACCGCGCCATTCCCGAAACCATTCGCCAGAACCGCGAGCGTGCGCTGCGCCCGCTGGCCATGCCCGTGCTGGCCATTGGCGCCGAGCATGCCACGGCCGATGCGCCGCTGGCCACGCTGCGCGGCCATGCCGATGACCTGTCGGGCGTGATCGTGCCGGGCTGCGGCCACTTCATCATGGAGGAAGCCGCCGAGCCCTTCATCGCCGAGCTGCTGCCCTTCCTGCAAAGGACGCTGTGACCATGGGCCTGGACGCTGACATTGCGCGCTATCTCGCCGAGCTGGCGCAGGCAACCCAGGCCGCGGCCCCGCCCACGCTGGCGGCGCTGCGCGAGGCCACCGACGCCGGGCTGCGCGCCTTGCACGGCCCGGCCGAGGCCGTGGCCCGCACCGAAGACTTCACGCTGCCCGCGCGCGACGGTGCGCCGCTGCGCGTGCGCATCTACCGGCCGCTGGCCTCGGACACACCCACGCCCCAGCCCGCCCTGGTCTTCGCCCACGGCGGCGGCTGGTGCCTGGGTTCGCTGGAGGTCTACGACAACCCCTGCCGCGCATTGGCCGCGGCAACGGGCGCCGTCGTGGTCTCGGTGGATTACCGGCTGGCGCCCGAGCACCGCTTTCCCGGGCCGCTGCATGACTTCTGCGATGCCATTGCCTGGACCTTTGAGCAGGCCGATGCGCTGGGCCTGGACAGCAGGCGCATCGGCGTGGCCGGAGACAGCGCGGGCGGCAACCTCGCGGCCGCTGCCTGCCTGCTGGCGCAGGAAAAGCAAGGCTGGGGAGCGGCGGGCGCACCGGCCATCGCCCACCAGCTGCTGCTGTACCCGGCACTGGACGCGGCCATGGATTCGCCGTCGTTCCAGCAGTTCGGCGAGGGCCACTACCTCACACGTGCGGCCATGGAGTACTGCTATGGCGCGTACCTGGGGGATGAGGCACCGGGGCGGCAAGAACTTGTCTCTCCGCTGCGCGCGGAACACCTGGCAGGCCTGCCCCAAGCCACGGTGATCAGCTGCGAATACGACCCGCTGCGCGACGAGGCCGAGGCCTATGCGCAGCGGCTGGCCCAGGCAGGTGTTGCGGTGAAGTTAGTGCGCCTGCCCGGCATGGTGCACGCCTGCATGCACATGCTGGGGCTGGCGCCGGCATCACGCCGCCTGTTTGACGAAGCGGGTGCCGCCGTGCGCCAGGCTTTCGGCACGGCCATCGGCTGAGGGTTGCTGGGTGCAGGTCAGGCCTGTGCCAGGAACACGGCCACCAGCGCATTCGCATGGCCGTGCCCCATCTGGTGCTGGGCCTTGAGCCAGCCCACCAGTTCCATGTGCTTGCGGGTGTCCTGCTGTTGCAGCAGATCCATCCAGTGCGCAATCGGCTGGCCGTAGGTTTTCTCGATGGAAGGGAAATACGAGGCCGGTCCCTTGACCTTGCTTGTCTCCGTCATGGCGCGTGTCCTTTTTCTGTGATGCGGGTGGCAGATTGTGCCGCTGGCGCTGTCCGGGCCGGCAGGCAGGGTCAGGTCAGAAACAGCACATCCTTGTGCTGCGGCGCAGGCGGCAGCACCTCGCCGGTCAGCTCGCGCAGCGTGGCCTCGATCATCTGCGACATGGCGTCCAGCGCCAGGTCGTTGGGCGCCGTGCCGAAGGGCTCCTCCAGCTCGGCGCCCAGCGCCTCCAGCGCGAAGAAGGTGTAGGCGATGAAGGCCACGATCACCGGCGTCATGAAGCCGATGGAATCCACCAGGCCGAAGGGCAGCAGCAGGCAGTACAGGTAGATGGTGCGATGGATGATCACCGCGTAGGTGAAGGGAATCGGCGTGCCCGCAATGCGCTCGCAGCCGCCCAGAGCCTCGCCCAGCTTGCACAGCGGCGCCTCCATGGCGGGCACCAGCACGGGTTGCAGGCTGCCGTCTTGGCGGCGCGCCTGCAGCCATTCGCCGGCCATGAGCAGCAGCACGGCAGGCTTGAAGCGCGCCGTGGCCAGGCGTTCGCAGTCGGCGGCGGGCAGCAGGCGGCGCATGTCGGCCGCGGCATCGGTGCCGCGCAACTGGTGGCGCAGCGCGTGCACGAAGGCCGCCAGCACCATGGCCAGGGCCGGGGCGTGCTGCGGTGCATCGGTCAAGGTCCGGGCCTGGCGCACCAGGGAGCGCGTCTCGTTGAGCAGGGTGCCCCACAGCGTGCGCGCCTCCCAATAGCGCGCATAGCTGGTGCTGTTGCGAAAGCCCAGGAAGATGGCCAGCGTCAGCCCGATCAGCGAAAACGGCACGAAGTTCAGCGGCACCTTCCACGCAAACAGCTGGCCGTGCAGCGCCGTGACCAGCACGGCGAACAAGGTGGCGGCCATCAGCTGGGGCAGGATGTCGGGCAGCACCGAGCCGCGCAGCACGAAGAGCATGCGCAGCCAGTGGGGGCGGGGCCGGATGATCATGAAAGCTTGTTCCGTGATGGAAAAGAGGGAGCAAGAGGATGCAAGAGGGCGCAGCAGCCCCGCAACTCTAACCGCCCCGCGCAGTCAGTGCGCCACCTGCGCGCCACCTGCGCGCCACCTGTGCGCCACTTATGCGCCACTTATGCGCCACCCCGCACGCGCCGGCTGCGGCTTCAAAGATCGCTGCCGTGGCTGTCGTGGTTGCCGTCTGGCTGGAGAAGGGCCTGTGCCGTGACCGCCGCTGCCTGCTCCGCCTGCCATGCCGTGCGCATGGAAGAGGGCGCCACCGTTGCGCGCGGGGATGGCTGGCTGGTGATGGTGCCCAGGCTGATGAAGCCGGCCAGGTGCTCGCCCTCGCGCAAACCCAGCGCTGAATGCAGGGCCGGGTCAAAACAGCGCTCGCCACTGAGCACGATGGCACCAAAGCCCAAATGGTGGGCGGCATTGAGGAAGTTGCCCAGTGCTGCGCCCGCAGCCAGCCATTGCTCACGTACCGGCACGCGCGAGCGCGGCTGGGGCGAGATGATGAAGGCGATCAGCGCCGGGGCGCGCGTTGCATGCTCGCGCGCACGGCGGATATCGTCGGCCGGGGCCAGCGGGTCACGGCGCAGTTTTTCCTGCTCGAACAGAGCAGCCAATGCTGCACGCTGATGGACTGGAAACTCCAGAATGCGCCAGGGATGCAATGCACCATGATCTGGTGAACATAGCGCCGCCTCGATCATCAGGTCCATGTCGCCGCTGTCCGGCCCCGGCATGGCCAGCCGCCTGGGCGAGACGGAGCGCCGCGCCAGCAGGGGCGCCAGGCCCGCCCGCTTGCGCGTGTCGGCAAAGCAGTGCTTGAGTGCATCCACCGCCTGGGCGAACTGCCGGGCCCAGGCCAGCACCTGTTCGCCTTCCTGCGTGAACCCCTGGAAGGGCCGGCCCGCACGCACCAGCGCGTGGCCGAACTCCGCCTCGGCCGAGCGTATGGCCTGGGCCAGCGCGTTGTCGGAGATGCCGCAGGCCTGCGCTGCGCGCGCCCAGTCACGCTCGCGGTCCAGGGCCAGCAGATGGGGGATGTATTTTTGCGTCAAGTCGGTTCTCCAGCGCGGGCCTGCAGGTGCGCCCAATCAGGTTGCGGTAAATGGCCGGTGGATGATTTCATTATGTTTTCAAGAATACAGCGAAATGCGTGCGCAGAATGCTTGCCGAACCTCGCCAGGCGTCAGGCCTTGGTCAGTTCCTGAGGTGCCTGGCCCAGCGTCGCAATCAACTGCCCGTACATGGCATCCACGGCCGCCGAGCCCTGCGAGGCCTTGCTGCGCAGGGCCGACACTTGCATGGACACCAGCGGCGGCAGCTCGAAGCCGGCCGGCAGGTTCTGCAGCACCTGCAGGTGCGGGGGCACGCTGCAGCGCGTGAACACGGCCACGGCCAGGCCGCTTTCCACAGCGGCCAGCTGGCCGGCAAGGCTGGAGCTGTGATAGACCACGCGGTGCGCGCGCCGCTGGGCCGCCAGGCTGGACAGCGCCGCCGTGCGCGCCAGGCTGGCGGCCTCGTAGACGGCAATCGGCAGGGGGTTCTTCCTCCACACCTCGTGCTGCGGCGCGCCCACCCAGACCAGGGGCTCGTGGAACAGCAGGCGCCCGCGCTGGGGCCTGTCGCGCGAGACCAGGGCCAGGTCCAGCGTGCCGCGCACCACCTGCGGGATCAGCGCGGTGGACTGCTCGCAGGTCAGCTCGATCTCCACGCCCTGGTAGCGGCCTGCAAAGCTGCGCAGCACGGGCGTCAGATAGGTGGATGCGTAGTCGTCCGGCACGCCCAGCCGCACGCGCCCGGACAGGTCGGGGCCGAACAGGGCCGCCTGCGCCTGGGCCTGCAGCTCCAGCATGCGCCGCGCATAGCCCAGCAGCTCCGCGCCTGCGGGCGTGAGCTGCAGATGGCGCGGGCCGCGCAGCAGCACGGGTTGGCCCAGGGCGGTCTCCAGCTTCTTGATCTGCATGCTCACGGCGGCCTGCGATCGGTGCAGCAGCGGCGCGGCAGCCGACAGCGAGCCCGCATCCACCACGGCCACCAGGGCGCGCAGCCAGTCGATCTGCAGGTCGGGGTGGTTCACGGCACGCTCCATGGATTCGAATATCGAATACTAAACCTGCAAACTATTTGCTTTACGAGAATTTCCTGCCACGAGACGATCGCGGCCATGCAAGACAGAACCCATTCCTTACAGGCCGCATCCGTAGCCTCCACCGCGCCCGCTCCCACGCCCGCACAAGCCGCTCCCACAGCGCAGGAGACACGCGGCCAGTGGCTGATGATTGCGGGCGGCGTGCTGCTGGGCACGGTCGGCATATTTGTGGAAGAGGCCCGCCAGCACCCGTTGGTCACCGTGCTGTTTCGCTGCGCCTTCGGCGCGATGGCGCTGCTGGCCTGGGGCCTGGCCACGGGCCGCATGAGGGAGTTGCGCGTGCGCGGCAGGAGCTGGCCGGTGGTGGTGGCCACCGGCGTCCTCATGGTGATGAACTGGGCGCTGTTCTTTGCCGCCATACCGCGCACCTCCATTGGCGTGGCCACCATCGTGTTCCACATCCAGCCGGTGTGGATCATGCTGTTCGGCACCCTGGTGCTGCGCGAGGCCGTGGCACCACGGCAGGTGGCGGCCATGCTGGCGGCGTTGCTGGGACTGGTGTTGACCACGGGGCTGCTGGGTGGCGA
>NZ_JADDRN010000031.1:0-66909 GCF_017355445.1 Delftia sp. SD018 | reverse complement strand
TCGGGCGGGCTCATCCCTCCCGATATCCAGCCCAAGCACGCCGCACCCCGCGCGCTCGCTCAGCCTTTGACTTCTCGTCATGACAGTCGGCGCAAATGGGTTGCTCGTTGTCTTTGGTATCGGTCCCACCCTCTTCCAATGGGATCTCATGGTCCCGCTGGGTCGCAAGGGTCACGATGCCCTTGCGATAACAGGGCCGGCACAGCGGCTCACGCTCGAACAGTTCTTTGCGCAACTGCTGGAGCTTGCGGCCCGTCACGCGCTTGGCGGCTGTGGGCTTCTTTGCCCAGGACTGTTTGGGATGCTTTGGACACCGGCCCGAGCCATCACGGACCAGCACGCCACAGCCCGGATGCGAACACGGACGCGGGGCAGCTGATGGCACGGCGATGTCTCCTGTGAAGCCAAAAGAAAAGCCCCGCCGGGTCTGCACCGGGCGGGGCTGGCATGTGTCCAGTGGTTGGGGTCACTGAGCACTAGCTTGCCGCAAATGTAGCCCAACTCTCTATGTTGTAAAACTCCCCGCGCGCCGCATGTACTCACGGCCACGGGCCAGCGCCTCGCGCTCTTCTCTGATGCGTTGCTGCTCCTGCAGCCATCGGTCAATGAACTGGTCGGCCTGGCCAAGTTGGGCATGGATAGTGCTCGGCCCTTTGCCCAAGGTGCGGGCGATGCTCGACACTCCCAGGTCTTGCAGGTAGTAGGCGTACACCGTGTCATAGAGATGAGCCTTTGCTTGCTCCATCTCCTGCACAGCCTGGTCTGTCTCCTCTGCTTCCTGCTCGACGTGCGGAATCTGGCTGCCGTTGTAGCTGTTGCGTCCCCAGACATCCACCGCCAGCACGTTGACCGTGTGATACCCCAGGCTGTTGCTGTCGAGCCTGGATCTCCACAGTGCCCAGTTCTCCAGCCGCTGCCTGATTCGCTCAATGCGCGCCATGTGCATTCCCTTCCGGCTCACGCATGAACCCAGCAAAGCCAACGCCCAGAAGCACCGCAGCAGCCTGCAGCTGTGCCACTGTGCGGGTACCGCTGCCAACCAGTGGCGCCAGGGCATCCATGGGCCAGGGCGTGCCAAGCACCTTGCCGCCCTCCATCGCATAGAACCACCCCGGCTCGCCGCGCAAGGATCGGCGGATGCACTGGTCCACGTAGTCCCTGCCCCACTCGACACGCTTCTGGTCCACCCAATCCGCTGTTTCAGGCATCCGGTCTCTCAAGCTGGCTGGTTTGTTCATCCTCAACTCCCCAACAGATCAACGGCATGGACGACGGGTGGACGAGGGGAGGACGGCGCAAACCCGCGCCAATCCTCAATCTGTCCATCTGTCCATCCCGACCACAGAAAAAAATAAAAGACGGCCCGCACGCGAGCGCGCAGACACGCGCCCGCCTGTCCGCACACACGCCCATGTGCACACGTCTGCACGCGGCGGTGGACGGGTGGACGGATCGCCGATTCACCCATGAAAATCAATCACTTACGCCGTCCACCCCGGGGCGGACGAACGGTGGACGGCAGGACGGCGGTGGCGACAGGACCGGCAACGCGGATGCAGACGCATCCACCCAGCCGGGGCGTGACCAGCCCGCGAGGCATCCCGCTGTGCTCCACAGCGTTGAAATCAGATCGGGAGGTCATCACCCTCCCCCGGCGCGTCATACGGCCACTGAGGGGCTTCCTGCGCAGCAGGAGCGGCCGCCAGCACGGGCGTGACCGCATCCTTGGGCTGCCGGAGAAAGCCGCGCTTGCGAAGGCCGGTGCTTTCCCTGTGCACCTTGAAGCCCAGCGACTTCATTGCATTGCTGATCCGCGTGTCCATCTGGCCCGCGTTGTCCACCCTGTCGGGCTTGATCTGCAGCACCTGGTACAGCTCAGTGCGCGGGAAGAACTGGCGCCGCAACGGCGCGGGATCGTTGACGTGCAGGCCATCGTTGCCGTTGACATAGGCATCCAACAGGTCTTCCCAGGGATCGGACCGCTTGAAAGGTTCTTGCTCAGGAAAGATCAGGGTCTTTTCCTCGTCCCTGTCCGGCCAATAGCGCTCCCCGGCATTGAGGCGGTGCAGCGCCTCGGCCAGCAGTTGGCCGCGCATCTCGATCAATGCGTCCGCGTTGACCTGGTGCACCTCCAGTGGCCAAAAGCGGCGATCACCCGTGGCATCACGCAGGAACGTGTCGGCATTCGTGGTGCCCACGTTGACGAAATGGCGCTTGGACTTGACCATCTGCGCGCCATACGGCGGGCGGAACCAGTCCTCTTGTGCTGAGAGGTATTGCTTGATCGCCGTGGACTCGGCCTTGTTCAGAGACTCCAGCTCGGCCGACTCCACGATCCAGGCCATCTGCTGGGCCAGCTGGCTGTCCTTGTCGCCCACACGGATCGCGTTGTCCGTGAAATACGGGTAGGCCAGTGCACGCCAGGCCGATGACTTTTTGAGGCCCTGATCCCCCTTAAGGATCAGCATGTAGTCGAACTTGCAGCCCGGGTTGATGGCGCGGTTGACCAGGCCCATCATGAAACACTTGCCGATGAGGCGCGTATAGGGCCGCTCCTCGATGCCGTACACCTTGGTAAGCCAGTGCTCAAGCCGCTGCTCACCGTCCCATGTCTCGGAACGGATCAGATCCTCAATCGGGTTGTACTTGTCCTGCAGGGCAGCCATGACAGCACCGTCCCGCAGCGTGCCCTTGGAGTTGATGTTGAGCGAGTGCGACTGCAACAGATACTCGCCCAGCATCATGTCGTCCTCTTCATCCCAGGCGCCCGCCTCCCGTCCCCATGGCGCCTCGCGGCTGCGGTCTACGGCCATCGTGAAGGTGTTGTATCGGGCCAGGCCTGCCAGGGCCGGGTCCAACTGAAGGCAATACATCACGTTGGGACGGCAGTCCATGTATGAGTTTTTGCCCCACACCAGCTTGTCATAGAGCGCCGTCAACTCGCCGTCGTGGCTCGGCTTGCGCTTGCCCTTCTTGGGCTTGTCGGCATCGCCGCCGTCCCCAGCAGCAGCCTCAGCAGCGCCTGGCGCAACAGCATCCCCCCCAGCGGGAGCACGCTCGTTCGCGCGATTAGGTTTTGGGGGCTGAAGCACGATGCCCAGCACGCCTGCGAGCCACTTCAAGGCCTCGGCCGGCTTGGCCGTCCCAGGACCCCACTCCATCACAAGATCAATGGGCGAGCGGCGGCCTCCGCGCGCATCGCCCATATCCGCCACACCCCAATCCATGATTCCATCGTCCAGGCCATCGGCATGGATGGAGATGTCCTCCTGGAGGTCTCGGCCCAGCGCTTTTGATGTGATGCGATAGCCCTTCGGGCTCTTTTGCTCACGCCCTCCAAACAGGGCAGGCACCCAGACGTGCAAGGCACGCATCGCCTGCTCGTTGACGCGAGCAAAATCATTGCGGCTCTCACCGACCCCTGCGACCTGCTGCGCTGGCCGGGAAGGCTGGGGAGATGCAGGCGCCTGCCGCTTTTCCTTCGCCTCTTGAATCGTGGCGTGCATGCGGCGGATCGCCGATTCATCGGCCTGCGACACCTCCAAGGGCGTGCCCGCCACATGCCTGCCCGTGACCGTGAAATACTGCCGCTCGCAAAACATCTCCACGCCGATGTCATTGCTCTTGGCCGTCTGGGTGTGCCCCTGCAGGTATAGATGCACACCGGTGCCGCTGGGTGATATTTCCGTGAACGTGTGGAAGGCCGCAATGATCTTTTTGCAGCGCTCAGACATCTCCCCGGTGGCTGGGTCTACATGCTTGTCCAGGTCGATGCCAATCAGGCCATCGCCCGGCAGGAAGCCGAAGCCGATCCCGCTCCACGCATCCGCAAGTGCCTGCTTGCGCTCGAAGGCTGCACGAACTACAGGCAGTGTTGCAAGCCGCTGGCGGTCCCTGTCGCTGCCCTGATCGCCGGAGCGACGGCCTCCGCCCACGTAGTACGGCACCTTGAGCCATGCCGAGCGACGGGCATCCCATTCAAACTTCCACAGCACCCATTGCTGACGCTGCGCAAGCTCAGCGGGAATGCTGTCCCACACCGGGACCGGGGCGGCGGGCAATGCTGGCTTTTCGTCAGACATAGCGGCCTCCACGCACCCACGAAAACATCACATCGGCGTCCCCAACACCGACGACATGCAACGAACCCATCAGCGAACTACCCCCAAAGTTGAATGGCCTGTGCCAGGCCGAAAGCCGCATCGTTCGCGGCGGTTTTTGAAATCGGTTGGGGCAGGCCATACTCGGCTGCTGGCCTGTTGCGCCCTGGCACCTTGCGCTCCCCGCAAATGACCAGGCGGCCATAGCGCTTCATGTTGGCCACCGTGGTGCGGGCCGCAGATACCGCGACTCCAGCGACAGCAGCCGCCGCTGAAATCTCGCTGAGCGTTGGACCGCGCTCGGGCGTCCAAAGGCTCTCCACCACATGCAGCAGCGTGGTGCTCACTTCGCCTGCAGGCCTCATGTGAAGTCCTCCGACCTGCCAGCAGCACGGCGCGCATTGCGGCGCAGTCGAAACACCAGCTCGATGATTTCCATGCAGCCCGCTTCCAGCTCATCGCACTCAGTGCTGTCGATCTGGTTGTCTTCCGTCACGCGGGAGCAGATCCCGGCGAGCAAACCGTTTTTTGCTGTGATCTGCATGACCTTCTGCCTGATGGCCGAGGCCTCGCAGGCCCAGCCACCTTCTGGCGGTGGCGGCAGGTACGCCGCAGCCATCGAGAACCGCGCGTTGAAAGACTGGAGCCAGCGCCTGGCATCCGGCCTGCCCATGTCAATCAGCCACTCGCTCAGTAACTCAAGCATTTCTGTGCTCAGCGACTCTCCGTCAGCACCACGCAGCCGGCGGCGCAGGTCTTCCGGGTGAATGGCCTTCTCGCGCCGGTCCGTGAGAAACGCGGCCGCAGCAGTAACACCGCCCGGCGCCTCGCGTACAGCGTTGTAGAAGATGTCGCGCCAATCGGCGCTGGAGTAGCGGCGAGTCATTGGGGCTCCCCTTGAACGCTGGAAATTTCAGGATGGCGCCCGCCCCTGCCATGGCTACGATGGAGGCTTCCACACACACCATCGAAGACACACAGGAGTACGGACATGGATGAACAGATTTCCCCAGATAGGCTGCAAGGCCAGCTCATCGCTTCCGCCGTGCTGCTTGAAGCAGTGCTGCGCACGCTCCCAGCGCAATCACTGAAAGCGATCCGACAAGAATTCGAGAAGAACGGGCCTGAAGTGGAAGGCCATCTGCTGAACAGCCAGGGCAGCGAGGCAATGCTTGACGCCTATCGAAGCCATGTAGGGAGCACGAAGGAGTTGCTGACTCAGATCCATCAGCAGGCAATCTTTCGAGATAGCGCAGCTGGCCGGCTGTGAACAGGCCCGCCCGGTGCATAGCGCTGTAGTACTTCCGGCGCACCGAAGTGTCTTGGTCCATAGCAAACCTCCTGCGAGATAAAAAAAGCCCCACTCCAGCCAGCAACGCAAGCCGCACACGCCTTCCCGCGCGTGCAGCACCAAGTTGGGGAAGGAGACGAATCCCGGGCGACGTTGCCGGGAGGCTGGAGGGGGAGAAAAGCCTATGCACTGGTGTCTCCCACCGTATGAGCGCCACGGCGCAACAGAACGTCCCAGCGCACACACGGCCTCAACTGTTCACAGAGAACCCCAGTGCCCTCCTCGATGAGAGGGCAGTACTCAGCTGGGACTCCGTTCCCAGAGTCCAGCCAATACGACACATGCCCCTGCTTCTTGCCGAGGAGACGAGCAAGCGCGGCTTGGCCACCTGCCTTCTTGATGGCAGCAAGCAGCGCGTCGTGAGGATTCAAAGCAGTTTGTTGGTTCATAACAAGCTGCTTTGTATCTTACTACAAAGAATTTTGCAACCGACAAAACAAAGAAATTTGTAGCATCAGTCCATGCCTGAACAGAATCCACAACTTGCCGAACGCATCCGCATAGCCATGGAACGTGCCAACACGCCCAGCCAGAGCGAGCTAGCACGTGCGGTGGGCGTGAAGCCGCAGGCAATTCAGTATTTGCTGGACCCTAAGAACAATGCGACTGGCAGCAAACACTTGGTGAAGATCGCAGAAGCACTGAAAGTGAGTGCTGTATGGCTTGCGACGGGCCAGGGGGAGCCGACGGATGTATCTGCTCCCTCGAACATTGAACCCGGTCCCGATGTCCGACAGGGTGCTCTCTATCCGCTCATCACCTGGGTGCAGGCTGGCGCGTGGAATGGAAACTGCGAAGCATTCACCCCTTATCAAGCGGAACACTGGTACATGAGTCCGCACAACCTCGGCCCGCGAGGCTATGTGTTGCGCGTTAGAGGCGATTCCATGACGAATCGTCAAGGGCGCTACTCATTTCCCGAGGGGATGCTGCTGTTCGTCAATCCTGACAAAGATCCCACTCCCGGCCAGTTCGTGATCGCGCGAAGGGAAGCCGACAACGAAGCAACCTTCAAGCGCTACACGGTCATCGATGGCAAACCCTACCTGGAAGCCATCAATCCTGACTGGCCGCACAAGTACCTGGAAATGAAACCCGGGGACACGTTCAGCGGGATAGTTGTGGATGCATCTTTCGGAACGCTTCCTTGATCTACAAATTACCTTGTTGACACAATCAACAAATTGATTTGTAATTCGCCTGCCTGAGCTATCGCCCAGGCGGGCGCAGTGGCCTGCATCGCCGCGCGCCCTCCACCGCATAGGAGGCCCGGCATGCAATGCAGCAGTTCAGCAGACAGTGCACACGTCTGCACCCTCTCTCTCGCCGTAGACACGACGCCGCTGCAGCGGCACATCCAGCAGCCTGAACGCCTGCTTTGGCCCCATCGACTCGCCGCCATGTGCGACGCCGCCAATGTGCGGCTGCAGCAAGGCATCCTGCAGGCCGCCAGTGCGGCATACATCGCCCTCGATATCCCGCCACCGGACAGCCACGTCATCGACGTGCTGATGTCCATCCCTGGCCTGGCCGGCGTTGAGCTGACCGACGCCGCAAGGGGCGAGTGATGGCCCTCTACACCGTCACATGCGGCCGCACGCGCCACACGATCCGCGCGACCGGCGCCGCTGATGCCATCGCCCGCGCAATGGCCCTCTTCGGCAACAGCCGCCCGATCAGCGCGAGGGCCGCACGATGAGCCGCCCACCGTTCGAGATGGATGGTCCCTACCGTCCGCGCCGCGTCCGCCGCATCGTGCTGCGCTGGCTGGTCCTGGCCATGTTCGGCGCCCTCCTTGCCATCAAGTTCGGGGGCGCGCCATGGCTTTGATTTTGATCACCGGCACCCTGGTGCAAGACGCCGAGGTGCGCACGCTGCCGCAGGGCGTGGATAGCACACCCATGCCCGTGCTCTGCCTGCTGATCGACAGCGATGGTCCCGGCCAGTTGCCGGTGAAGGCAGAGCAGGTCTACCCGCCAGCAGCCCGCGCGCAAGCCCAGCAGCGCGCCAAGTCATTCAAGCGCGGCATGCGTGTATCCATCACCGCGCCCGTCCACCAGATCCGCCACACCCTGGGCCACTGCAGCGACATCCAGCCCCTGCATGAGCCCGCCCCCATCCAACCCCAAATGCAACTTCTGGAGGCCGCTCATGGCTAAAGCAATCGTCATCGAAATCAAGCATGTCGGCCCTGGCGCGGTCCAAGTCGAATCGGATCTGCGAACACCTCGCGTAGGCGCGCCTCTGGCGCCCCAAGAATCCGCAGCACTGGAAATGATCCAGCACATCCAGCGGCAACCGGCCTGCCGCCGTGTGATCTATGACAGCCCGCGCGTCGATCCCGACACAGCCGCCTGCGTTGCCCTGGTGCGCGATCTGCTGGACCCGGAGGAGTTCGGGTACAGCGTCAGCGCCGAGGTCCGCAACGCGGCTCGGCGCGCCTTCGGCATCAAGGGGCAGCAGGAAGGACTTGCAGCATGACCAGCACACACGACACCCAAACCGCTGCCATGCCCACGCCTGGCGCAGGCGCCCTGATGCTGCATGTGCCCGTCATGAGCATTGCACGAAGCCTGCGCAACCCGCGCAAGCACTTCGACCAAGCGAAGCTACAGGAGCTGGCCGACTCAATCAAAGCCACGGGCGGCGCGCTGCAGCCCATCCTGCTGCGCCCCCTGCCCGAGTCGCGCATTGGCGATGAGCAGCAAATTGCGAAGGGCGAGAAGCGCGAGCGCGCGCAGTACGAACTGGTGGCAGGGGAACGCCGTTGGCGCGCCAGCCAGCTCGCAGGCGTGGCCGAAATCCCCGCAATGATCCGCCCGATGTCGGACGCTGACGCCCTGCGCGCGGCCGTCATTGAGAACCTGCAGCGTACCGATATCACGAAGCTCGAAGAAGCCGAAGGCTATCGGGAACTGCTGGACCTCGGAGAAACCACGGCTGAGAAAATCGCGGAGGACGTGGGCAAGAGCCGCACCTACGTTTTCAACGTCATGAAGATCCTCGACCTGTGCGAAGAGGTCCGCGAGGTGCTGCGCAAAGGGGACATTGACTTCAGCCGCGCGCAGTTGCTGGCACGCATCCCCAGTGCACAACTTCAAATCAAAGCACTCAAAGACATCACTCGCACCGACTGGCAAGGGGAGAAGCCCAGCTACCGCGCGTGCGAGGATCTTGTGCAAAACGAGTACATGGTGCGCCTGGACCGGGCCAAGTTCACGATCACAGACGCCAGCCTGGTGCCTTCCGCTGGCAGTTGCGCGGACTGCAGCAAGCGCACCGGCGCCAATGCGGAGCTGAAAAAGGAAATGGGCCGTGCAGACATCTGCACTGACAAGTCCTGCTATGAGGCCAAGGCCGAAGCACACACGGCCCGCATCGTGCAGGAAGCCAAAGACAAAGGGCATACCGTCATCGTTGGCAAGGAAGCTGCAGAGCTTCAGGCCCAGGGCTACAACGAGAAGCTGCTCGGCTATCGCCGTCTGGACGCCATCGAGGACAGCCCAGGCGACCACCCGCTGCGAAAAATCATCGGCGACCAGATGAAGGCCGAGGGCATCCAGCCGGTCAAGATCGAAAGCCCCCGCCGCAAGGGTGAGCTGGTTGATGCCCTGCCCAATGAGACGGTGCTGCGCCTCCTGAAGATCGTGGACGGCCAGGCGAAGGCGTCCGAGAAAGTGGCCAAGGAAGCGCGGCAGTTCTCCGAGGCCAAGAAGGCCCAGGCCGAAGCGAAGGCACAGGCCAAGTTCGAACAGGGATGGCGCGATGCCCTGCTGGATCGCGCATGGAACACCCTCAATGCCGAACAGCCCCCGGCCTTCACCATGGACGTGCATCGCTATCTCGCCCTGCGCTCCGTCAAAAGCCTCGGGACCGACGACGCACAGGCCATTGCTGATGTGCTCGGCTTCGACCGAGTGGGCGCCCATGCCGCGCTGATCGAGTACGCCAAGGAAACCGTCAACCCCGATTTCCTGCAGCTACTGTGCATCATGCAGGGCGACAGCCGCGCCACGCACAACCCCTACAACGGCACGCCGAATGAGGGCCTGATGCTGGTGGCCGGCGCTGTGCTGCAGGAGCGCCTGCAGGCTGTAATCAAAGAGGTCCAGATTGCAGCGGCCGACAAGCATCTGCCGAAGATTGCCCCCGTCAAACCTGCCGCTCCGAAGGCGGATCTACCCCTTGATCCCGCTGCGCGCGCTGGCGAGAGTCGCGCGAAGGGCAAAGCCAAAAAATCCCCCGCTGCGCGTGCGAGCGCCGAGCCGAAGACGACTGCCGCCGAAGCCTCGGCCGCTATCGCGGCCGCGCTCCAAGACCAAGAATCAGGCGCGGCCGCAGCCGCGCAGAGCGACGAGGGGGCGCCTGTCGCTGACGCGCAGGCACCCATTCAAGGTGCGGCTGCAGCCGCACAGGGCGACGATGCAGGCCCAGTCGCAGCTGACGCTGCGCAGGGCCTGCCGCCCTCTCCTGCGGCCGCTGATTTGCACCAAGCCAAGACCCCTGACGCGCAGCAGTCTGCGCCCGCGCAGACTGCCCCCACTGACGATGGCCAGGACAGTGCGGACGCCGGCACCGGGGCAGCAGATCAAGCAGCCACGAGCCAGGCAATCACCTTCGAGCCCGGCGACCTGGTGCGCGTGAAAGCTGGCCTCAAGGGCACAACCGGGCGCCCACGCAAAGAGTGCGGCCGCGTAGGCGTGGTGCGCCTCGGAGATCTGGCACTGATCGTGGAATTTGGCGCCGGAGTGGGCCAGCGCACAGGCTTTGAGCCGGAGGAACTGGAGTGCTACACAGCAGACCCCATCGTAGGCAAGCGCGTGCGCGTACTCAATCCGGGTAGCGCCTATCGCTGGAGAGAAGGCACCGTCAGGGCATGCACGGCAGAAGGCTGGAAAGTGGAGTTCTCGGGCAAGCCTGGCACCGTGGCCAAGGCAGCAATCTTCGATACCAAGGAACTGGAGAGCTTGGCATGAACGGACGCCGCAAACCTTTCCGCAGTCGCTGGGCTGGTCGTCCCAACACGTTTGCCGTGATCAATCACCACGGCACCAAGCTGACGAGCAAAGAGATCGCCTCAATCATCGACCCCGTGCGCGAATGCTTCGCGCAGATCCGCGCCGGCACAGCCACGGAGCTACACGCAACTGTCATGCACAGCACTATCCATGTGGCCCAGGAGATAGAACGCGGGGGCATCGTCCACGGCCTGGCCGAACACTTCGACAGCGCCCAGGCAGCATGCGAAGCCTACTTTGCCCGCTGCCGCGCCGGCGGCGCCTGGCACCCAAGCGCAGTGCACTTCTACGAGCTGGACGCCCTCACGACCGCGATTGACCTGCATGAATTCCAGTTGCAGCAGTTGACGGCCCACGAGATCCAAGAAGTGACGCGCAGGCTGATCGCTCGTACGGAGAGCAGCGGTGGCGAGATGCTCCAAGCTGATAGCGACCTAGTCATGACCAGGCCGTACCGCAAGAGCAGAAAGGAGGCACACGCATGATCGGCACACAACCTACTGGCGCTATAGACGGCGTGCAAATCAGCGCAGTGAGCCATGAGGGGTTGAGCGTTAGCATCAACGGCAAACCGGGACGCTTGGCCATCATCACTGAAGATGGCCAAGTAATCGCCTCAGGCAAGGAGGTGGCTCGCGAGGCCCAGGCAGTGGCCGTAAACTCTTACCGCAACTTTCTGCAGGGCAAAGGTTTCCTTCGCATCCTGAGCAACCCCATCAAAGCTGGCAATGCTGGTGCAGTCGAGGAAGCATGACACTCCCTTCTACATAAAAAGCGCGTAGAACTTGCTCTACGGGCTTTTTCTAGATATCTTGCCGCCCAACAAAGTGAGGCGTATCAGGCAACGTCATGCTGGCAAGGTAGCTCTGTACTTCCCGTTGTATATCCGCCGGAGTTTCCTCGCGCTGCTTGCATTTCAATGCCCAAGCCCGGCCTGGATGTAGGGTATCCCATTTGGGACTCAGGCCGTTGTAGCGGCCATTGCCGGGATCATGGTTGCCAAAACCTTCAAGAAAAAGGTTCCATAGGGGCGAAAACTTGGTGATCATCAGCGACTCGCCCAAGGGAATCCAGATCTCATCCACGACCAAATATCGGCAGGTGAAGTCGTTAATGTCCAGTGTATCGGTGGACAAAATGGAATCCGCATGCTCTTGCAGACGCCCAAACAGTGCTTTGGACTTAGTGGGGTCTGGCATCACCTTACCCTTGCGAGCCCCTTGTGGCACGGCCTTGCCAACATAGATCGGGATTACAGGATTTCCTTTGTTCGCCTGATTTGGCTTCGAGATGGCCCCATAGGAAACGTAATCACCGTGATAGTAGATTGCATAGATACCGGTGCCAAAGAAGGTCTCGAGTTTACCCAAGGAATGTACTGGCTGGCTCACCAGTGCCTCGGCCACGCTGGCACCTAGGTTCTTCTTGTCAAGTGGATTGAAAGGGATGATCTCGGCTGACTTCATGCGGCCACCCTCGCGCTGCCCACAGTGGCCCGCAGTTGATTGAGTTCTGCGCGTATCAGTGCCTCACCGACGGATGAGGCCACGAGGCGCCCCAATGCCACCGGTACTGCATTGCCCAGTTGGCGCATGGTTTCCGTCCATGAACCGTGGAATACATAGCCATCCGGAAAGGTCTGTATGCGAGCCGTCTCGCGCGCGGAGAAGTAGCGTACGCTGCCATCGGGCAGCACCATCATGTTCTCGCCACCTGGCACGCCATGGTCGCCTGCCTTGATGGTCTTGGCTGGTTGATCCAGTGGACTGCCAGTGTGACCAGGATAGACCTTGGCGCCATCTTGAAACTTATGGTCGCGTATGCCAGCCGCAGCACGCGTGCGCGGATCAGGCAGATCGGCGATGGCATCGCGCACAGTACGCCAAGGCAAAGTGGTTGGTGGCTTGGCGGCCAATGCTTGAATGCGCTTGGCCATCTTCGCGGGGGGCTGAGGGCGGTCGCGCTTGGCTACCTTGTGACGGTCCCAATACTCACCAGTCACCCACTGGGCATGCAGCAGGGCCGCCTCGCTATGAGTGGCATCCGGAAAGTGCCAGTCAATCGCTAGGTCGGATCGGGTTCCCACGATGAACACACGTTCGCGCTTTTGTGGGATACCGTAGTCTGCAGCGTTCACAAGCGTGGCCGTCACGTTGTAGGTCAGATCGTGCATGCGGCCCGAGGTCTTTTCCGTTTGCAGACGCATCAGGTGGTCAAACCAGCTTTCATGATTTCGTCGCGGAGCTTCTGGGAACTCCAGCTGCAACTTGATGTATTCGTAGTAGTTCGCGAAGCTTGAACGCGTGAGTCCTTTCACGTTTTCCACAATGAAGGTTTTTGGGCGAAGCTTACGCACCACGTTGACAGTAGCCGGGAACATGTCGCGCTTGTCATCGTGCGCCTGGTGCTTGCCTCCCATTGAAAAGGGTTGACAAGGTGGTCCACCGGCCAACAGCTCAATATTTTGGGGGATCGCGGACCAGTCCATGTCGCGCACATCGCCTTCATGCAACGGCCAGCCATTCACCAGAGGATAGCCACGTCGCTGGTTCTCCCGCACGGTGTCGCAGGCCCATTTGTCCCACTCCACCACGGCCAGCGATTTGAAGCCGGCCAAGCTTACGCCCATGGCCAGCCCCCCCGCACCCGCGAATAGCTCGACTGCTCGCATCATTTCGTTCCTTTGTTCTCGTTCAGAGATGCATCGATGCGCGGCATCAAGGCATCAAGGTCGCGCAACTCGCACTCCCAACCACCAACACGTCCCAACCCAGCCCCCGCAATAGCACCAGTTGCACCGCTTCTAGCGCACGGCAGCCCTCCAACTAGGGCTACCCAAACTCCAGCGGCAGCATCGGCATGCGAGCTAGTGCACAACCGCCACACATGAGCCAAAAGCAGCCGCGCACGAAAAGTGCTCTACAACTCCCCACGAAGACCAGGTTAGGTCTCCAGGGCAATTTTCGACCATGCAAGCGAATCGATACCCCAGCGCACCGCCAACTCAGGCTGAGCATCACGGTATCGCAGCCCCGGACCCTTGCCAAGCGCTCGGACCGCTGCCGGCGTGTCAAAGTATCCATGCTGTGATTTTAAACAGTTAGAGGCCGCTGTATGGCGGTTCAACGTGATCCGCACGGCAACTTGTTCGTCTCACGGACAGCACCGTTTGTGTCGCCTAGCAGTCGCCATGCTGCAGAGGCGGCAGCAACTCATCCGGTTGTTCCTAGGCCCTGACGATGGCCTGCCATGAAACGGATTCCACAGCCAAAACAACCAATACGACGGATATATTGAGTATCCTATGGGCACCCAAGAGACACGAAGCCCACGCGCGGAGCGGCCGCGCCTGCAGGGGTTGTCATGGTTGTTGCGTCGCTCGTGGGGGTCATAGGGGCGATATTGTCCCAGTTCTGCGAGAACTTGGTAAACCGCCCCTGAACTTATCCCTGCAAGCTCAGCTATTGCGCTTGATCCCGAGCGCACCCAGCATCTGCTCGGTCTGCTTTTGCATCTGGTCCTGCATCTGGGTGAACATGTTCTGCGACTGCTCCATGTAGCTGCTCATCATGTTCTGCATGGCGGGCGGCTGCATGCGCATGAACTGGCTCCAGGCCTCGGGCGAGGTGCCCTGGGCCTGCTCGGCCAGCTTGTTCTGGAAGTCGGTGAACATCTGCACGTTCTTTTCCAGGTAGGAGCCCATGTAGCCCTGCATGGCATGGCCGTAGAAACGGATGATGTTGGCCAGCACGGTCTCGGAGAACATGGGCGCGCCGCCGGCCTCTTCTTCCAGAATGATCTGCAGCAGGATGCTGCGCGTGAGGTCTTCGCCGCTCTTGGCGTCCTTGACCACCACGGGCTCATTGCTCATTACCAGCTGCTTGACTTCCGTCAGCGTGATGTAGGAGGACGTGTTGGTGTCGTAGAGACGGCGGTTGGGGTATTTCTTGATCACGCGCTGGGCGCTGGGGGCGGCGGCTGTTGTCGTCTCTTGCATTGCAATGCTTCTCCTCTTGTACGTGCTTGTACGGGCAATTGATCTATTGCACTGCAACAGATTCTAGGCAGCGCACACAGCACCTGGCGCAGCAGTAACCCTGATGGTGATCAACGCATGCGACAGAGCGAATGGTCGCCTTGCCGCCGTCCGGGCAAAAAAAATCCCGCTTGAAGCGGGATTTTCTGCAGCCCCTGGTGAGACTGCTTTGTTTGGTAGGCGCGATTGGACTCGAACCAACGACCCCCACCATGTCAAGGTGGTGCTCTAACCAGCTGAGCTACGCGCCTGTCGTTTGTTGAAGCCGCAAGTATAGCAGTGCAAAACAGGGCTTCCGGGCAAGTTGCGCAGTTTTTCCGATCACAGCACCCTGGCGCGTTCCAGCATGGCGTGCATCAGCACATTGCAGCCTGCGGTGATGTCGGCCGGCGTGGCATCCTCGATCTCGTTGTGGCTGATGCCGTCCTTGCAGGGGATGAATACCATGCCGGCCGGCGCCAGCCGCGCCATGTAGACCGCATCATGCCCAGCGCCCGAGACGACGGGCATGTGCGAGTAGCCCAGGGCCTTGGCGGCGCGCGCCACCGCATCCACGCAGTCGGCATGGAAGGGTTGGGCGGGGTAGCTGGACACCAGGTTGATCGCTATGGGCAGGCCCGTCTCCCGGCTGATGCGGTCGGCCACGGCGCGGATGTCGGCGTCCATGGCTTCGCAATCGGCATCGGTGGCGTTGCGCAGGTCGATGCTGAATTTGACCTGCCCCGGGATCACGTTGCGGCTGTTGGGATGGACCTGCACCATGCCCACCGTGCCGCGCCCGTGGGGCGGATGGCGGTGGGCGCAGGCCACCACTTCCTGCATGAGCTGCGCGGCCGCCTGCAGCGCATCCTTGCGCAGGGCCATGGGCGTGGGGCCGGCATGGGCTTCCATGCCCGTGACCACGCAGTCATACCAGCGGATGCCCAGCACGCCGGTGACCACGCCAATGGTCCTGGCGTTGTCCTCCAGCACCGGGCCCTGTTCGATGTGGGATTCGAAGTAGGCGCCGATCGGGTGGTCGCCCGGTTCCTGGCTGCCCACATAGCCGATGCGCTCGAGCTCGCCCTTGACGGTCTTGCCTTCGGAGTCGGTAGCCGCATAGGCATGCTCCAGCGTGAAGGCCTTGGCGAACACGCCCGAGCCCATCATCACCGGCACGAAGCGCGAGCCTTCCTCGTTCGTCCAGAAGGCCACCTCGATGGGCGCTTCGGTCTCGATGCCGTGGTCGTTGAGCGTGCGCACCACCTCCAGCCCCGCCAGCACGCCGTAGTTACCGTCGAACTTGCCGCCCGTGGGCTGGGTGTCGATGTGGCTGCCCGTCATGATGGGCGGCAGGCTGTTGTCGCGCCCGGGCCGGCGCATGAAGCCGTTGCCGATCTTGTCGATGGTCACCGTCATGCCCGCCTCGCGCGCCCAGCGGGTCACCAGATCACGGCCCTGGCGGTCCAGGTCGGTCAGCGTCAGGCGGCAGACGCCGCCCTTGGGCGTGGCGCCGATCTGCGCCAGCTCCATGAGTGAATCCCACAGCCGGCTTCCGTTGACGCGCAGCTGCGCGATGTCCTGCTTCACTTGGGTATCTGTATCCATTGCGGTCTCCTTGTCATTCGGGCTTCAGCGCACCACGGCCGTGGGCTGCAGCGTGGCGGCACGGCGCTGCACCGCGTCGAAGTTGGGGCCGAAGGCCGGGCGCTTGATATAGCGCCCCTTGCCCATCTCGGCGCGCAGATCGCCCTGCGCATAGGCCACCACGCCCTGGCTGATGGTGTGGCTGGGCATGCCCTGCACGGTACGGCCCTCGAAGATGTTGTAGTCGCCCTTGGAATGCTGGGTCTTGACCGACAGGGTGTGGGTAGCGGCAGGGTCCCAGACGACCAGATCGGCATCGGCCCCCACGCCGACCAGGCCCTTGCGCGGATAGATGTTGAACAGCCTGGCGGTGTTGGCCGAGGTGATGGCCACGAATTCGCTGGGCGTCAGCCGGCCGGTGTTCACACCCGCATCCCAGATCACGGCCAGGCGCTCTTCCACGCCGCCGGTGCCGTTGGGGATCTTGGCGAAGTTGTCCCGGCCCATGGCTTTCTGCGCGGCGCAGAAGGTGCAATGGTCGGTGGCCGTGGTGTGCAGCTGGCCCGACTGCAGGCCCTGCCACAAGGCCTCCTGGTGGCCCTTGGCACGGAAAGGCGGGCTCATCACATGGGCGGCGGCCTTGGCAAAGTCGGGGTCGCGGTACACGCTTTCGTCGATCACCAGATGGCCGGCCAGCACCTCGCCATACACACGCTGGCCGCGCGCACGGGCAGCGGCAATGGCCTGCGCCGCCTCGGTGCAGCTGACGTGCACCACGTAGATGGGCACGCCCAGCACGCCGGCGATGGCGATGGCGCGGTTGGCCGCCTCGGCCTCCACCATGGGCGGGCGGGCCAGCGGATGGCCCTCGGGCCCGGTGATGCCCATCTTGGCCACTTCCTGCTGCAGCAGGTAGACCAGCTCGCCGTTTTCGGCATGCACCGTGGGCATGGCGCCCAGCTCCAGCGCGCGCTTGAAGCTGTTCACCAGGGTTTCGTCGTCGCACATGATGGCGTTCTTGTAGGCCATGAAGTGCTTGAAGCTGTTGATGCCCTCCTCGCGCACCAGCGTGCCCATATCAGCATGAACGCTGTCGCTCCACCAGGTGACGGCCACGTGGAAGGAGTAGTCGGCCGCAGCCTTCTCGGCCCAGCCACGCCATTTGCGGTAGGCGTCCAGCAGCGGCTCCTGCGGATCGGGAATGACGAAATCGATGATGCTGGTGGTGCCACCGGCCAGCGCCGCCGCCGTGCCGGTGTAGAAGTCATCGGCCGTGACCGTGCCCATGAAGGGCAGTTGCATGTGGGTGTGCGGATCGATGCCGCCGGGCATGACGAACTGCCCCGAGGCATCGATCACCTGTGCCCCGGCCGGCACCAGGGCCGCCACATCCGGCCCCACGGCAGCGATCACCCCATCCACACACAGCACGTCGGCCTTCTCCTGCCGGTCTGCATTCACCACCGTGCCGCCACGCACCCATACCGAACCCTGTGATTGACCCATAACGTCATGCCTCCTGTTGGTTGGTCCGGCCTATGCCTTGCTCAGCGCGGGTGCGCCCTTGGTCACCTGGCCTGCCATGCCGATGCGGTAGACCACGCCGGCAATGAACAGGCCGATGAACCATGCGTAGTCATAGGCATGCTTGAAGAAATCACCCACGTTCGGGAATGCAGCGGGGAACGCCGCGTGCAGGAAGCCGGGCAGGTTGGGCGCCACGCCCAGGGCGAAGGCCGCCACGGCCACCCAGTTCCAGCCGTTGGAGTAGCGGTAGACGCCCTCTTCCCTGTACAGGTCTTCCACCACCAGCTGCTTTTTGCGCACCAGGAAGTAGTCCACCATCAGAATGCCCGCGATCGGCCCCAGCAGGGCCGAGTAGCCGATCAGCCAGGTGAAGATGTAGCCCTCGGTCGATTCCAGAATCTTCCAGGGCATCATCACGATGGCAATGGCCACCGTCATGTAGCCACCCACGCGGTAGCTGATCTTCTTGGGCGCCAGGGCGGAGAAGTCATAGGCCGGCCCGACCAGGTTGGCCGCCAGGTTCACGCTCACGGTGTCGATCAGCAGCACGATCAGCGCGATCAGCACGGCCGCCCCCGTCATGCGGCTGGCGACATCGACGGGGTCCCACAGGGCCTTGCCGTAGATCACCACGGTGCCCGATGTCACCACCACCGCCAGCATGGCCAGCAGCCCCATGGGCACCGGCAGGCCGATGGCCTGTCCCACGACCTGGTCCTTCTGCGACTTGGCAAAGCGCGTGAAGTCCGGAATGTTCAAGGCCAGCGTGGCCCAGAAGCCCACCATGGCCGTCAGCGACGGCCAGAACACCGACATGAACTGGCCCGCCTTGGGGCCGCCCGGCGCGTACTGCGAAGGCTGCTCCATGATGGGGCCGAAGCCGCCGGCCTTCTGGTAGACCCAGCCCAGCAGCACGAAGCAGATCAGGATCTTGAGCGGCGCAGTCCAGGTCTCCAGCTTGCGGATGGACTCTATGCCATGCACCACGAAGTAGAACTGGATCGCCCAGAACACCAGAAAGCACACCAGCTGCCCCACATTGATGCCCAGGCCCGCGATCTTCTCGCCTTCCAGCGGATGGCCCAGCAGCACGCCCAGCAGGGTGTAGATCATCATGCCGCCGAACCAGGTCTGGATGCCGTACCAGCCACAGGCCACCAGGGCCCGCAGCAAGGCCGGCAGCTTGGCGCCATGGGTGCCGAACGAGGCACGGGCCAGCACGGCAAAGGGAATGCCGTACCTGGCCCCGGCATGGCCGATGAGCAGCATGGGAATCAGCACGATGAGATTGCCAAGGAACACCGTCATCACCGCCTGCGACCACGACATTCCGTTCGTGATCATGCTGGCGGCCAGCGTGTATGCCGGGATGCACATCACCATGCCTATCCACAGGGCGGCGAAGTGGTACCAGGTCCAGGTGCGCTGGCTAGGCAGCGTGGGTGCGAGGTCGTGGTTCCACAGGCTGCCTGTGGACTCACCGGAATGCGGGGCATGCGACATTGCGAAGCTCCTTCTCGAAGAGAGAAATCACCAATCCATTGCTGATCCAGGGTCTGACCTTTTCCATCAAGCGCATTTCGTGCCAGGTCGGCCCGGATGCGGGCCGTGCGCCAACCTGCCGCAATGCCCCCTTAGCCCTGCGCCGTCACGGCCTGGCGCATGGGGTTGTTCGGATGCGTGGTCCAGTTCGCATACTCCCCGGTGACCGTCTGGCCGGTGCGGGGGTCCACCTCGCCCGGCTGCAGGCTGCGCATGGTGATGCATTCGGGCACGGGGCAAATGGACACGCACAGGTTGCAGCCCACGCATTCGGTGTCATCCACCTCGAACCGGCGCACACCGCCCTCCTTGCTGAAGGTGATGGCCTGGTGGGAGGTGTCCTCGCAGGCCACGTGGCAGCGCCCGCACTGGATGCAGCTGTCCTGGTTGATGACGGCCTTGTCGATGTGGTTGAGGTTGAGGTCCTTCCAGTCCCTGACCGTGGGCACGGCCCGGCCCTGGAAGTCCTCGATGCGCGCAAAGCCGTGCGCGTCCATGTAGTTGGACAGCCCGTCGCACATGTCCTGCACGATGCGAAAGCCGTAGACCATGGCCGCCGTGCATACCTGGACATTGCCGCATCCCAGCGCGATGTATTCGGCCGCGTCCTTCCAGGTGGTGATGCCGCCAATCCCCGAGATGGGCAGGCCCGCCGTCTGCGGGTCGCGCGCGATCTCGGCCACCATGTTCTGGGCGATGGGTTTCACGGCCGGGCCGCAGTAGCCGCCGTGCGAGCCCTGGCCGTCGGTGCTGGGGTGCATGACCAGGGTGTCCAGGTTCACGCCCATCAGCGAGTTGATGGTGTTGATCAGGGACACCGCATCCGCGCCGCCGGCCTTGGCCGCCCGCGCCGGAAAGCGCACGTCGGTGATGTTGGGCGTGAGCTTCACGATCACCGGCAGCCGGCTGTACTGCTTGCACCACTGCGTGACCATCTGGATGTACTCGGGCACCTGGCCCACGGCCGCGCCCATGCCGCGCTCGCTCATGCCGTGCGGGCAGCCGAAGTTCAGCTCCAGCCCGTCGGCGCCGGTGTCCTCCACCATGGGCAGGATGCGCTTCCAGCTTTCCTCCACGCAGGGCACCATCAGCGAGGCGATCAGCGCGCGGTCAGGCCAGGCCTTCTTCACGCGGGTCATCTCCTCCAGGTTGGTGCGCAGCGGCCGGTCGGTGATCAGCTCGATGTTGTTCAGGCCGATCACGCGCCGGTCCTGCGCCATGAGGGTGGAGTAGCGTGGCCCGTTCACGTTGACCACATGCGGGTCCTCGCCCAGCGTCTTCCACACCACGCCGCCCCAGCCGGCCTCGAATGCGCGGGTGACGTTGATCTCCTTGTCCGTGGGCGGTGCCGAGGCCAGCCAGAACGGATTGGGGCTGGAAATGCCCAGAAAGCGGCTGCTGATGTCTGCCATGTCAATGCTCCTTGAAAAGCGCGGGCACAGCCGCTCAAACCCCGGCCGCCACGGCGCTGGTCAGCGCCTGGTGCATGGCTCGCGCGGCGACCTTGCCGTGCTCCACCGCCTGCACGGTCAGGTCCTGGCCACCGGCGCGGCAGTCGCCGCCGGCCCACACGCGCGGCACGCTGGTGCGGCCTTCGTCGTCGGTGTCGATACGGCCGTCACGCAAGGCAATGGCCGCGCCCGCCGACGTGGCGACATAGGTCTGGCCAATGGCCTTGAGCACCATGTCGGCCGGCACGTCGAACACCTCCTGCGTCACCTGCAGCCTGTCGCCCTCCATGCGGGTGCTGGCCATGCGCACGCCGCAGACCTTGCCGTCCTGCACCAGGATCTCCTGGGGCGCGGCCCACAGCCGCAGGTTGACGCCATGGGTCTGCGCCCATTCCTGCTCCACCCAGGAGGCGGACAGCGCATCCTTGCCCCGGCGATAGAACATGGTGACCTCGTCGGCGCCCAGCAGCCTGGCCTGCACGGACGCATCCACCGCCGTCATGCCGCCGCCGATCACCACCACGCGCCGGCCCACCGGCATCGTGGATTTATCGGCCGCCTGGCGGATGTCGGCAATGAAGTCCACCGCATTGCGCAAGCCTTCGGCCTGCGGCTCGGCCGCGCCCAGCGCATTGACGCCCGCCAGGCCCAGGCCGAGGAATACGGCGTCATGCTCTGCCAGCAGCGAATCCAGCGTGAAATCTCGCCCCAGCCGCTGGTTGTTGCGCGGCGTGATACCGCCCACGGACAGCAGCCAGTCGATTTCCTTCTGCGCAAAATCGCCCGGAGTCTTGTAGCTGGCCAGGCCGTATTCATTGAGCCCGCCCAGTTTGGGCCGGGCGTCGAACAGCACCACCTCGTGGCCCTGCAGCGCCAGCTGATGGGCGCAGGTCAGGCCGGCAGGCCCTGCCCCGACCACGGCCACCTTGCGACCCGTGGCGGCGGCACGCTGGAACAGCGGTGCACCATCGGAGGCCATGAAGGCATCGGTCGCATAGCGTTGCAGTGCACCAATTTCGACCGGCTTGTCTTCCTGGGTGTTGCGCACGCAGGCCTGCTCGCACAGCTGCTCCGTGGGACAGACGCGGGAACACATGCCGCCCAGCGGGTTGGCCGTCAGGATTTCTCGCGCCGCGCCACGGACGTTGTCCTGGGCAATGCGGGCGATGAAGGCCGGCACATCGATGCTGGTGGGGCAGGCCGTGGTGCACGGCGCGTCATAGCAGTAGTAGCAGCGCTCGGCCTCGATCAAGGCCTGGGAACGGTTCAGCGCGGGATGGGCGTCGGAGAAATTGGCCGCGTAGTCGGCCAGGTTCAGGCGGCCGGCGGCAATGCCGCAGGCGCGTTGCGCGGGGCTATCCATGGTGCATCCTCCAGAGTCAGGATTGAGGGCGTGAAAGGGGCCGCGGCATGCAGGTGCACGCCAGGCCATCTCGGACAACGCAAGGCGGGCCGCAGGAAGGACTCCTGAACGGCCCCGGATCCAACAACACAGTCTTCGGAGGTTTCATCGTGGTCCTCGCATGTGTAAGTGACGCCTCTTTCGGGCGCACTGGGGGTGGAACGGAATTTACGCGGGTGAAAAAATTTACCAATCAGTAAAATCACCCAGAAAGTCGTCAGCAAGAAAGATGCCAGACAATCGCACCAAAATGGCGCCACTTATCCCGACTTACCATCTGCGCAATGGCAACCCTTTCTGACAATGCGCCCCCTTCCCTGGCGCGATCGGCCACGCGCAAACCCACGGCTGCACGCCTGCGCAAGGAACTGAACATCCTGCAGACGGCCGAGCTTCACTTTGCGCAATACGGCTTCGAAGGCGCATCGCTGGAACTGATCGCGCACGACGCCGGCCTGAGCCGCCACAACCTGCTGTACTACTTCGCCAGCAAGGAGGAGCTGTACCTGCGCGTGCTGGGCGACGTGCTGACGCAGTGGCTGGCCGGCATGTCCGACCTGCTGCGCGGCGACGACCCTGCGGAGGCCCTGCGCATCTACATCCGGGCCAAGCTGCAGTCCTCGCGCGAACGGCCCCATGGCTCCCGTGTCTTCACGCGCGAGGTGATGGCCGGCGCGCCCCGCTTCGGACAGGCCATAGCGAGCCAGGTGGGCCCGGCGCTGGCAGCCGACGTGCAGGCCTTCGAGCGCTGGGTGGCGCAGGGCAAGATTGCCCGCGTGGATTTCACCCACCTGATGTTCATCCTCTGGTCCGTGACCCAGGCCTATGCCGATCAGCAGGCCCAGTTCGCGCTGCTGCTGGGCCGGCCGGAACTGACCGCCGACGACTACGACACGGCGGCCGATCTGATCTACCGGCTGGTAATCCGTGGCCTGCAGCCGGATACCGCGGCTCTCGCACAATGAGCGCATGAATCACAGCATCCGCCTGAGACCCCTGGAGCGCGAAGATCTGCGCTCCGTGCATCTGCTCAACAACAATGCCGCCATCATGCGCTACTGGTTCGAGGAGCCTTACGAGACCTTCGACGAGCTTTCCGCGCTCTATGACGCCCACGTGCACGACCAGACCGAGCGCCGCTTCATCGTCGAGCACCAGGGCGATCGCGCCGGTCTCGTCGAGCTGGTGGAGATCGACCTGATCCACCGACGCGCCGAATTCCAGATCATCATCGCCCCCGAGCAGCAAGGCCAGGGCATCGCGGCCCAGGCAACGCGGCTGGCGCTGGACTATGGCTTCAAGACGCTCAACCTGCACAAGATCTTTCTCCATGTGGACCAGGAGAACGAGAAGGCCATCCACATCTACGCGCGCATAGGCTTCGTACAGGAAGGCGTGCTGATCGACGAGTTCTTCGCCAACGGCCAGTACCGCAACGCCATCCGCATGTACCTGCTGCAAAACGACTACCTGCAGGCACAGGCCGGCATCGGCACCTGAGCGCGGACCTTCATCCTTTCGGCGACCTCTTCCTGGCTGCCGTCTCGTTGAGGGCGGCTGCCTCGCGCACCAAGTCCTTGAACGCTTGCGCATCGATCTCCTCGCCCTCGCGGATATCGATGGCACGGCGCACCTTGCCTTCAAGGCTGGCATTGAACAGGTGCTGCGGGTCGGCCAGCGATGCGCCTTTGGGAAAGGTGAGCTTCACGGCCGATTGGTAGGCCTCGCCCGTGCACAGAATGCCGCTGCACGACCAGACCGGCACCGACCATTTCCACTCTTCCGCCACGTCCGGAAGCGCTTGCAAGATGAGCCGGCGCACATGCGCCAGCACCTCGCCGCGCCAGCCGCCCAGCTCGGCAATGCGCTGGTTGATCAATACGCCGGCCGACGCGGCCGCCTCGGGCGAAACTGTCTTGATCATCCATGTCTCCCAAAGTGATGCATGTTCGATCACAAGACAGGCCAAGGCAAGACCACAGAGAGAACGCACAAACAAAAAAGCCTTCTGAGTGATCAGAAGGCTTTTTGCATTCCATCTGGCAATGGAAAATTGGTAGGCGCGATTGGACTCGAACCAACGACCCCCACCATGTCAAGGTGGTGCTCTAACCAGCTGAGCTACGCGCCTGTGTTTGTTCGAGAAAGCGATTCTAGCACGGCTTTTTCAGCGTCCAGGCAAAAATGCCTGAACATGCTCAACGCCGCCGCGCCGAGCGCACGCCCGCCACGGCGGCCACGATGCCCAGCACCTTGCTCAGGCGACCCGAATCGGCCACCTCCACGGTGAAGGTCATCCAGGCCGTTCCCTTGACGGACTGGGTCTGCACGCCAATGACATTGGTCTTTTCGCGCGCAAAGACTTCCGAGATATCGCGCAGCAGGCCCTGCCGGTCCGCCGCCTCCACGGACACATCGACCGGGTAGACGGCCGAAGCCACGGTGGCCGCCTTGGGCTGACCCCAGGCCACGTCGATCACGCGCTCGGAATTGCGAGCAGCCATCTCGCGGAAGTTGGAGCAGTCGGAGCGGTGCACGCTCACGCCCTTGCCGCGCGTGACGAAGCCCCGGATGTCGTCCGGCGGCGCAGGCTTGCAGCACTTGGCCAGCTGGGTCATCAGCGAGTCCACGCCAACGACCAGCACGCCGCCCTTGGGCGAGTCCGTGCCGCGCGCCTTGCGCACGAGGGTGAATTCCTCGGGTTCTTCCTCCACCTCGGCGGGCCGCAGCACGGTCTCGATGTTGCGCAGCGAGTATTCATCCTTGCCGACGACTTCGAACAAGGCATCGGCCGATTTGAAGCCGAGCTGAACGGCCAGCTCCTCCAGCTTGACGGCCGTCTTGCCCTCGCGCTGCAGCAGCTTTTCGACGGCCTCGCGGCCGCGCGCGACGGTCTCGTGCGTGGCCTGGGCATTGAACCAAGCACGCACCTTGGCCTTGGCGCGGTTGCTGGTCAGATAGCCCAGGTCGGCATTGAGCCAGTCGCGCGAGGGGCGGCCTTCCTTGACTGTGGTGATTTCCACGGTCTGGCCGTTTTGCAGCGGCGTGTTCAGGGGCACCATGGCGCCGTCCACGCGCGCGCCACGGCAGCGGTGACCCAGGCTCGTGTGCACCGAGTAGGCGAAGTCCACCGGCGTTGCACCCTGCGGCAGCTCGATGACGGCCGCGTCGGGCGTGAGCACGTAGATGCGGTCCTCGAACAGGCCGCGATGGTGCGCACCCGCCAGGTCGCTGCCCCAGGCCAGCAGCTGGCGCAGCACGGCGATCTTGGCGTCGTACTCGCTGCTGGCCGTGACGCCCGCGTATCCCTTGGTGCCCGCCTCCTTGTAGGCCCAGTGGGCGGCCACGCCGTGCTCGGCATGGTCGTGCATGGCCTGGGTGCGGATCTGGATCTCGATGGCACGGCCCGTCTCGTCGCGCACCACGGTGTGCAGCGACTGGTAGCCGTTGGGCTTGGGCTTGGCGATGTAGTCGTCGAATTCCGCCTCGATGGGCGTGAACTGCTCATGCACCCAGGACAGGGTGGCGTAGCAGTCCTTGATCGTGGGCACGACGACACGCATGGCGCGGATGTCGAAGACCTGATCGAAGTTCAGCGACTTGCCGCGCATCTTCTTGACGATGCTGTAGATGTGCTTGGGCCGGCCCTGCACGGTGGCGCTGATGCTGTGCGCGCGCAGGTCGGCCTCCAGCCGTGCCCGCATCTGCTCCATGTAGGCTTCGCGCTCCACGCGCTTTTCGTCGAGCAGGCGGGCCACTTCACGGTAAGTCTCGGGCTCCAGGAAGCGCAGGGACAGATCTTCCAGTTCCCACTTGATCTGCCAGATGCCCAGCCGGTTGGCCAGCGGCGCGAACACCGTCAGCGCCTCGCGCGCAATGCCGGGAGAGACCGGGCGCTTGCTGGCCGCGTAGTAGCGCAGCGTCTGCAGGCGCGAGGCCAGCCGCAGCAGCACGACGCGCAGATCGCGCGAGAAGCCCAGCAGCATCTTGCGCACGTTCTCGGTCTGCGTGGCCTCATCGTCCAGATACTGGCCGCCCAGCTCGGCGCCGCGCGCCTGCTGCTGCACGCGCATGAGCTTGTTGGTTTCCACGGCCAGGGTGGCGAAGTTCTCGCCAAAGGCCTTGGCGATCACTTCCTGCGGGCGATTCAGGTGCACGCTGGCATGCACCAGATAGATCGCCGCCTGCATCGTTTCGGAGCCACCGATGGTCTTGAGGATGGCGGCCACCGCATCGGCATGGGCCATCGTGTTCTCGCCGGACTCCATGGTCTCGGTGGCGATCAGCGGCTCGGCAAAGCTGCGCGCGCGGGCCAGCGCGTTGACCTGTTCGGGCAGGGTCTGCGACGTGGCCGTGATCAGGTGCGGCAGCACCGCCGGCACCTGGCCCGGCGCGGCTGCGGCGGGCGAAGGCGCCTGCACGGCGGCCTCGCTGCTGGCGGTCTTCATTCGTCACTCTCCCTGGCCTGCTCGGCAAGATTCATGGTGCTTGGCAAGCGCTCTTCTCCCCATAAGAACCGGCACAGCAAGGCCACCTGCCCTGCTGCGACGAAGGTGGGCGCATGCCCCACCCCTTCAAATTCCACGCAATGCGCCTTCGGGCCGCGCTGCGCCATGGCCTGCGCCGTGGCCGCAGTCAGCAGATCGGACTGCGCACCACGAACTAGCAAGACGCGTGCCTTGATCTGGTCATACAGCTGCCACAGCAGCGCTTCGCCGGCCTGGGCCATCTCAGGCGTCATCTGCTGCAGGGACACTGCAATCTGAGGGTCATAGTGCAAGACAAGGCCGCCATCGGCGGCCGGCCGCATCATAGGTCGCGTCAATCGCAACCATTGCCCTTCGCTATGTGGGCCGAAGCCTTCGGAAATCAAGAGCAGCGCATGGGCTGCCTGTTCAAGATTTTCAAAATGCACGCCCTTGCCCAGGTACTGACCTATGCGCTCCAGGGCAGACCACTCGATGACAGGCCCCACATCGTTGAGCACCAGCCTGCGGATGGGCGCCGGCAGCGGCAGCCCCGGCTGGCCTGCAAGCGCCATGCCGATCAGCCCGCCCATGCTGGTGCCCACCCAATCCAATTGTTCGACGGGCGCCTGCGCATGCACCTGGGCCAGCAAGGCCAGCATGTCGGCTGCGTAAAGAGGCACCTGGTAGGCGGCCGGATCCTGCAGCCAGTCGCTTTCGCCACGCCCGACCACGTCGGGGCAGATCACGCGGGCGCGTTCGCTGAGCCGCTCGGCCAGCACGTCGAAGTCACGCCCCTGGCGCGACAGGCCGTGCACGCAGACCACGACATGGGGATGGTTCGGATCGCCGGTGCGATTCCATTCCCAATAGGCCATGCGGTGCGACGCATTCTCTTGAGCAGCCGGGCTGGCAGTACGGCTCCAGGGTGAGGCACGCCCGGCAACTGCCGGGCAGGATACGTAGTTCAGCGTAGGATGATTCATGGAAACGCATTCGCGGAGCCGGCGCCGATAATGGCTGTGTTGCATCGTACATTCATTCGGAGACTCTCTATGTTGAAAGGCAAGACCGCCCTCGTGACCGGTTCGACCAGCGGAATCGGCCTCGGGATCGCGAAGGCGCTGGCCCGCCAGGGCGCCAATATCGTGCTCAATGGTTTCGGCGATGTGGACGGCCCCCGTGCCGAAGTGCTGGCCGCAGGCCAGGCCGCCGGCGCCCAGGTCGCCTACCACGGTGCCGACATGAGCCGCGTGGCAGACATCGAGGACATGGTCCAGTACAGCGTGCGCAACTTCGGCCAGATCGACATCCTCGTGAACAATGCCGGCATCCAGCACGTGGCACGCGTGGAAGACTTCCCGCCCGAGCGCTGGGATTCCATCATCGCCATCAACCTGTCCAGCGCCTTCCACACCTCGCGCCTGGTCCTGCCCATGATGCAGGCGGCCGATGGCGGCAAGGGCTGGGGCCGCATCATCAACGTGGCTTCGGTGCACGGCCTCGTGGGCTCGGCGCAGAAGTCCGCCTATGTGGCGGCCAAGCACGGCATTGTCGGGCTGACCAAGGTCACGGCCCTGGAGAACGCCACCTCCGGCATCACCTGCAACGCCATCTGCCCCGGTTGGGTGCTGACGCCGCTGGTGCAAAAGCAGGTGGACGCCAAGGCCGAGCAGCACGGCATCAGCAACGAAGAAGCCAAGAAGCTGCTGCTGGGCGAAAAGGAACCCTCGATGCAGTTCACCACGCCCGAGGAGCTTGGCGAACTGGCCGTGTTCTTCTGCTCGCCCGCTGCCGCCAACGTGCGCGGCGTGGCCTGGAACATGGATGGCGGCTGGGCTGCGCAGTAATCGCGGCCAGATAGAACCACTGCCAAAAAAGGAGCGCCGCGGCGCTCCTTTTTTCATGGATGGGTCACCCGGTCAGTACATCTGCACCGAGCCCGACACGTGGACCATCACCTGCGCCTTGCCCGCTTCCACGGACACGGCATCCATTTCCGCGCCGGCGGCCTTGGCGGACATGGCCATCATGCGCGGACGCGGCATGGGCACCGAGGTATCGCTGCTGCTCACGTTGACCTCGCGCAGGCTGTAGTTGGCAAAGCCGAAGCTCTTGGACAGCGTGGTGGCACGCTGCTTGAACTGTTCGATGGCCTTGGCCTGGGCCTCGCCCTCGACCTTTTCACGGGCCTCGCGCGACAGGCCGAAGCCCACTTGCGACAGCGTCATGTCCTGCACCTGGGCCGCCGTCTGCGTGATGCGTGCGAAGTCGCGGCCCTGCAGAAGAATCTCGGCGCGGCCCTGCCAGCCTTCCACCTTGTTGTCCTTGCCATAGCGCGGATAGATGCCGAAGCTGCCGGTGCTCACATCCATCTGGCCCGACTGGGCGCTGCGCTTGGTCACTGCCATGGCGGCCTCGACCACTTTTTGCAGTTGGGACTGGACCGTGGCCGCATCGCGCCCTTCGCGCGTGGCCGACAAGGTGGCGGTCAGCAGGTCCTGCACCACATCCACCGAGCCTTCTGCAGACAACTGCACCACATTGGCCGGCTGTGCCTGCGCCGAGGCGGCGTTCTGCGCCCAGGCACCGCTGGCACAGGCCAGCGCAGTGGCCGCGACCACGGACTTGACCCAGGGGCGGGACAGCTGTTTGGAAAGCTTGCTCATGCGTTCACCCTTTGAAATGAAAGGTAGTTCAGGGATACAACTGCATGCCGCCCTTTCGCTACGGCATGCCGCCAGATGGTGACAGGTGTGGAGCCGTTCAGGCCTATTCGCCCCGTCATTCACAACATTATTGCAACGATAAATGCATCAACGCGGTGAACCCATAGTTAAATATTCTAAAGACACATTTTCCGTTCTAAATTTAAACGCAACATCTGTAACACACGGCAAAAGTTCGGGGTTTTGACCAGACTTTTCAGCCCAAGCTGGTAACAATGGCGGCTGTTACAAATGACCGACCGAGGATGAACATGGCCACTACGACCAACCGCACCGACAAGATCCTGGTGGTGGATGACGATGCGCGCATCCGCGACCTGCTGCGCCGCTACCTGACGCAGGAAGGCTTCGAGATCATGATTGCCGAAGATGGCAAGGCGCTGAACCGCATCCTGCTGCGCGAAACAGTGGACCTGATCGTGCTTGACCTGATGATGCCCGGCGAGGATGGCCTGTCCATCTGCCGCCGCCTGCGCTCGGCCAATGACCGCACGCCCATCATCATGCTGACCGCCAAGGGCGAGGATGTGGACCGCATCGTGGGCCTGGAAGTGGGCGCCGACGACTACCTGGGCAAGCCCTTCAACCCCCGCGAACTGCTGGCCCGCATCCATGCCGTGCTGCGCCGCCGCCCGCCGCAGGAAGCGCCGGGCGCGCCCTCCGGCGACAACGAGGTCGTGAGCTTCGGCCCCTTCACCTTCGACCTGGGCACGCGCGTGCTGCAAAAGAACGGCGAGGAACTGCCGCTGACCACGGGCGAATTCGCCATGCTCAAGGCCCTGGTGCGCCACCCGCGCCAGCCGCTGTCGCGCGAGAAGCTGGCCCTGCTGGCGCGCGGCCGCGAGTTCGAGCCCTTCGACCGCAGCCTGGACGTGCAGGTCTCGCGCCTGCGCAAGCTGATCGAGGAAGATGCCGCCGCTCCGCGCTACATCCAGACGGTCTGGGGTGTGGGCTACGTGTTCGTACCCGATGGCGCGAACTGAAATGCATCACCCCCTGAGGCGCTGCGCGCCTTCCCCCTCTCTCGCTCCGCGGGAGGGGGACGACGCCCTCGCCGCGAGGCGGCTCTTGCTCGGCGTCCCTGGGTTGGGGCCGTAACGTTTTATGTGCCGTTGACAATGCGCAGCGCCAAAACCTCACCCTGTCGACCGAGACAACCGGTAACGCAGGCTGGCCGGCACAGGCGTAATCTCGCAGCCGGCCCCTAGAATGACGAACCGCATTCCATGAGTTCCTTCACCGTCCCGCCCCACGACGCCACCAGCCCTGCGCCGCTCGACTACGAGCGGCGCATGACTGCGCGCTCTCCGCTGGGACTCAATCTTTTCTGGCGTACCTTCTGCCTGCTGGCCCTGCTGCTGGTGGGCAGCATCCTGGCGTGGCTGCAGACGCTGCGTGCCTTCGAGTTTGAGCCGCGCACGCTGCATACCGCCCAGCAGATCGCCTCGCTGGTCAACCTCAGCCGCGCGGCCCTGGTGCATTCGGATGCCATCAACCGTGTCTCGCTGATCAAGACCATGGCCGACCAGGAAGGCGTGCGCATTCTGCCGCGCGAGCCTGGCGACAGCTTCGAGCTGCTGGACCAGAGCACGCTGGGCAAGCGCCTGACCGAGGAGCTCACACGCCGCCTGGGCTACGGCACCATCGTGGCGCGCAGCGTCAATGGCGAACCGGGGCTATGGGTGGGCTTCACCATCAATGGCGACCGCACCTGGCTGCTGATGGACCGCTCGCGCTTCACGCCGGCCAGCGGGCGCACCTGGCTGATCTGGCTGATCACGGCCGGCCTGCTGTCCCTGGCGGGGGCGGCAGCCATCGCGCGCCTGATCAACCGGCCACTCAAACAGTTGAGCTATGCGGCCAACCGCGTGCGAGATGGCGACTTCGACGCCAGCCAGCTCGACGAGGAAGCCGTCACCAGCGAGATACGCGAGGTCAATATCGGCTTCAACCGCATGGCGCAGAAACTGGCCCAGCTGGAGCAGGACCGCGCGGTGATGCTGGCCGGCATCTCCCACGACCTGCGCACACCGCTCGCCCGCCTGCGGCTGGAGACCGAGATGAGCGTGGTGGACGACGTGGCGCGCGAGCACATGGTGGCCGACATCGTGCAGCTTGACGCCACCATCGACAAATTCCTGGACTACGCCCGCCCCGACCATGTGACCCTCAACCCGGTCAACCTGCATGCCGTGGTGTCTTCCTGCGTCTATGCGGTGCAGGACCACCGCGAGCTGCAGATCAGCATGGCCGTGCCCGAAGGCGTCTATGTGCTGGCCGACGAGGTGGAACTGGCGCGCGTGATCTCCAACCTGTTCGAGAACGCACGCCGCTACGGCAAGACGCCCGAGACCGAAACCACCCACGTGGACGTGACGGCATCGGAGCGCGAAAGCTGGGTCGTGATTCGCATCCGCGACCATGGCCGTGGCGTGCCGCCCGAGCAGCTGGCCAGCCTGACCCAGCCCTTCTTCCGCGGCGACTCCGCGCGAACGGCCGCAGCGGGCGCGGGCCTGGGCCTGTCCATCGTGGACAAGACGGTGCAGCGCATGGGCGGCGTGTTTGCGCTGTCCAACTCCTCCACGGGCGGGCTGGTTGCCCATGTGCAGTTGCAGCGTGCCTCGGGCGTGGCCAAGGGTGCCGAGCCCGAGCAGCGTCTGCAGCGCCCGCAGATCAAGCGCCAGTTGCCTCCGCGTGCGCAGGACGGCGCCCTGGACGGAGAAGACTGAGTACGCAGCGCGCGTTCGTCAGATACGTTCGGCAGATACAAAGGCCCCGGCGATCGTTGACCGATCGCCGGGGCCTTTTGCCATGGGGACGGTACCCCGCTGGTCAGGCGCGGAACAGCAAGGCGGCGGCGCGCGCCTCCATGGCCTGTTGCTGGCCCACGGGCCCGAGCTTCTCGGCCGTCTTGGCCTTGACGTTGACCTGGTCCAGCGCCAGGCCCAGCGCCGTGGCGATGCGCTCGCGCATGGCAGGAATGTGCGGCGCCAGCTTGGGGGCCTGGGCAATGATGGTGCTGTCGATGTTGCCAATCTCCAGGCCCGTGGCGCGCACGCGGCGCGCAGCTTCCACCAGCAGCACCAGCGAATCGGCGCCACGGAATTCGGGGTCGGTGTCGGGGAAATGCCGGCCGATGTCGCCCAGCGCCGCGCCGCCCAGCAGCGCGTCGGTGATGGCGTGCAGCAGCACGTCGGCATCGGAGTGGCCCAGCAGGCCCAGTTCATGCGGCACCTCGATGCCGCCCAGGATCAGCTTGCGCCCGGGCACCAGGGCATGCACGTCCCAGCCCTCGCCAATACGAAAATTCATGTGAAACATTCCAGGTTCAGAAAAACGGATTGCCCGACGCCTGCGGCTGGTCGCGCTTGCCCCGGTAGCGTTCCAGCGTCGCGCCATGCGCGCGCTGCGACAGCACGGCGGCAGCCAGCGCAAAGTCGTCGGGATAGGTGACCTTGAAGTTCTGCGCGCCGCCGGGCACCAGGCGCGGGCGCTGGCCCACGGCCTCCATGGCGCTGGCCTCGTCGGTCACGGCCGATCCCGCGTGCTCCAGGGCGTCGAGCAGCGGCGCGATGCGAAACATCTGCGGCGTCTGCGCCAGCCATTTGTCGCTGCGGTCCACCGTGCCCGCCACGCGCACGCCGCCAGGCCCGGTCACGGCCGTCTTGAGCGTGTCGGGCAGCTTGTGCGCCAGCAGGCCGCCCACGGCATCGTGCTCGCAGGCGTCGATCAGGGCATCGATCAGTTCGGGCGTCACCAGGCAGCGCGCGGCGTCGTGCACCAGCACCCAATCGTGCGCACTCGCTCCGCGCGCCAGCAGCTCCTTCAGGCCGTTGGTCACGGATTCGGCCCGCGTGGCGCCGCCGCAAGCCGCCGTGGAGTAGCGCGTGGGCGACGGGCCCGGCAGGCCCTGGCGCCAGAAATCATCGCCAGGCGCGATCACTACCAGGGTGTGGTGCACGCGCGCTGTGCCCGCAAAGGCGGCCAGCGTGTGCGCCACCATGGGCGCACCGGCCACCAGGTGGTATTGCTTGGGCAGTTCAGGCGCAGGCGCATCGGGTGCGATGGCGCGCGAGCCCGTGCCCGCACAGGGGATCAAGGCCCACAGGCGGGCCGGCTCCAGGGACGCGGGCGCAGCCGCCGCAAGCAGATCTGTCATGGTGGCGCATTGTAGTGACGGCCATGCGCCACCATGGACATGCGGGCATGCCTGCATGGCCGCCATGCGTGCTGGCTAAAATGGTTCGATACCCCTCTGCGCGTGCCGAGGGGTTTTGTCGTTACTTCGCCCAGGCGCTGCGGCGCCCACGTCCAAGCACCATGGAACTGCCCAAGCTCACTCCCGGAAAACGCTTCACCCTGCCCCGCCCTGTGGGCAGCGCCGACGCCCTGCTGCTGGCCCGCCTGGGCGAGCGCGAGAAGGCTGCAGGCCGGGTGACGGCCATCGTCACGGCCGACGCCTCGGATGCCCAGCGGCTGATCGACGAGATGGCCTTCTTCGCCCCGGGCCTGCGCTGCGCGCTGTTCCCCGACTGGGAGACCCTGCCCTACGACAGCTTCTCTCCCCACCAGGACCTGATCAGCGAGCGCCTGGCCACGCTGTGGCGCATCAACCAGCGCGACAAGGAGCATGGTGCCGACGTGGTGCTGGTGCCCGCCACCACGGCGCTGTACCGGCTGGCGCCGCCCTCCTTCCTGGCCGGCTACACCTTCGAGTTCAAGAGCGGCCAGAAGCTGGACGAGGCCAAACTCAAGGCCCAGCTGACGCTGGCCGGCTACCAGCATGTCTCCCAGGTGGTCAGCCACGGCGAGTACGCGGTGCGCGGCGGCCTGATCGACCTGTTTCCCATGGGCTCGCTGCAGCCCTACCGCGTGGATCTGTTCGACGACGAGATCGACTCCATCCGCACCTTCGACCCCGACACCCAGCGCAGCCTCTACCCCGTGCCCGAGGTGCGCCTGCTGCCCGGCCGCGAGTTCCCCATGGACGAGGACGCGCGCGCCAAGTTCCGCCACCGCTGGCGCGAGCTGCTGGAGGGCGACCCCACGCGCAGCCGCATCTACAAGGACATGGGCCAAGGCATTGCCACGGCCGGCATCGAGTACTACCTGCCGCTGTTCTTCGACGAAACGGCCACCGTGTTCGACTACCTGGGCGCCGATGCCACCGTGGTGATGCATGGCGACCTGGAGCCGGCCTTCCAGCGCTTTTGGCAGGACACCAAGGAGCGCTTCCGCCTGGTGCAGGGCGACCCCGAGCGCCCGGCCCTGGCGCCCGAGGTGCTGTTCCTGTCCGCCGACCAGTTCTACACGCGCGCCAAGGAGCACGCCCAGCTCGCGCTGCGCCCAGGCACCGAGGACGTGGCCGACAGCGCCATCTTCCAGAAGCTGGAGGACCTGTCCGTGGTGCGCGGCGCGGAAGACCCGCTGGCGCGCCTGCAAAGGCACATTGCCAGCAGCGCCCACCGCATCCTGCTGCTGGCCGAGTCCGATGGCCGGCGCGAAAGCCTGCTGGACTTCTTCCGCGCCTCGGGCGTGAACCCGCCGGTCTTCGACTCGCTGGCCGAATTCCAGGGCGATGCGGGCGAGAAGGTGGGCATTGCCACGGCCGGCCTGATGAACGGCTTTGCCTGGGTGGAGGAAGGCCTGGACTTCGTCACCGAGACGGAGCTGTTCGCCACCAGCCCCACGGGCCGCAGGCGCCGCCGCCAGGAGCAGGTCAGCGATGTGGAGGCGCTGATCAAGGACCTGTCCGAACTCAAGGTGGGCGACCCCGTGGTGCATTCGGACCACGGCATCGGCCGCTACCAGGGCCTGGTCAACATGGACATGGGCCAGAAGAACCCTGACGGCACGCCGGCCGTGCAGGAGTTCCTGCACCTGGAGTACGCGGGCAACGCCGTGCTCTACGTGCCTGTCAGCCAGTTGCAGCTGATCAGCCGCTACACGGGCGTCTCGCCGGAGGACGCGCCGCTGCACAAGCTCGGCGGCACGCAGTGGGAAAAGGCCAAGCGCAAGGCGGCCGAGCAGGTGCGCGACTCGGCAGCCGAGCTGCTGAACATCTATGCGCGCCGCGCCGCACGCCAGGGCCATGCCTTCCGCTACTCGCCCCAGGACTACGAGCAATTCGCCAACGACTTCGGCTTCGAGGAAACGGCGGACCAGCGCGCTGCCATCCACGCCGTGATCCAGGACATGATCAGCCCCCAGCCCATGGACCGCCTGGTCTGCGGCGACGTGGGCTTCGGCAAGACCGAGGTGGCGCTGCGCGCGGCCTTCGTGGCCATCACGGGCGGCAAGCAGGTGGCCTTCCTCGCGCCCACCACGCTGCTGGCCGAGCAGCATTACCAGACCCTGGTGGACCGCTTCTCCAAGTGGCCGATCAAGGTGGCCGAAGTCTCGCGCTTTCGCTCGGGCAAGGAGATCACGGCGGCCGTCAAGGGCATTGCCGACGGCTCGGTGGACATCGTCGTGGGCACGCACAAGCTGCTGTCGGAGTCCACGCAGTTCAAGAACCTGGGCCTGCTGATCATCGACGAGGAGCACCGCTTCGGCGTGCGCCACAAGGAAGCCATGAAGGCCATGCGCGCCGAGGTGGACGTGCTCACGCTGACGGCCACGCCCATCCCGCGCACCATGGGCATGGCGCTGGAAGGCCTGCGCGACCTGTCCGTCATCGCCACCGCGCCCCAGCGGCGCCTGGCCATCAAGACCTTTGTGCGCAACGAGGGCACGGGCGTGATCCGCGAGGCCGTGCTGCGCGAGCTCAAGCGCGGCGGCCAGTGCTACTTCCTGCACAACGAGGTCGAGACCATCGAGAACCGCAAGCAAAAGCTCGAGGAAATCCTGCCCGAGGCACGCATTGCCGTGGCCCACGGCCAGATGCCCGAGCGCGAGCTCGAACGCGTGATGCGCGACTTCGTGGCCCAGCGCTACAACATATTGCTGTGCTCGACCATCATCGAGACCGGCATCGACGTGCCCAGCTCCAACACCATCCTCATCAGCCGCGCCGACAAGTTCGGCCTGGCCCAGCTGCACCAGCTGCGCGGCCGCGTGGGCCGCAGCCACCACCAGGCCTATGCCTACCTGATGGTGCCCGACCTGGACAGCCTGACCAAGCAGGCCCAGCAGCGGCTGGAGGCCATCCAGCAGATGGAGGAACTGGGCTCGGGCTTCTACCTGGCCATGCACGACCTGGAGATCCGCGGCGCCGGCGAGGTGCTGGGCGAGAACCAGAGCGGCAACATGATGGAGGTGGGCTTCCAGCTCTACAACGAGATGCTGTCCGAGGCCGTGCGCAGCCTCAAGGCCGGCAAGGAGCCCGACCTGCTCAGCCCGCTGTCGGCCTCCACCGACATCAACCTGCACGCGCCGGCCCTGCTGCCCAACGACTACTGCGGCGACGTGCATTTGCGCCTGTCCTTCTACAAGAAACTGGCCACGGCCCGCACCAGCGACCAGATCGACACCCTGCTCGAAGAAATCGTGGACCGCTTCGGCAAGCTGCCGCCCCAGGCGCAGACGCTGATCGACGTGCATCGCCTGCGCGTGCTGTCCCAGCCCTACGGCGTGGTCAAGGTGGATGCGGCGCCCGGCGTCATCAACATCACCTTCAAGCCCCAGCCGCCCGTGGACCCGATGGCCATCATCCACCTCATCCAGAAGAACAAGCACATCAAGCTGGCCGGCAACGAGAAGCTGCGCATCGAGCGTGCCCTGGACAACCCCAAGGACCGCGCCCAGATGGTGCGCGACGTGCTGCGCAGCCTGGGCCAGCCGCTGGTGGAAGCGAAGGCGGCCCAGCCCGCATAGAACGCGTCGTTCCAGCCATGTTCCTCGAAGCGAGCATCGCCCTGCTGGCCCTGGCCACCGCGCTGTGGCTGCGCCCCTGGCGCATGCTGGCCGGCCGCCCGGGTCCGGGCGGCCCGCAGGACCGCATGGCCTCGCCCCTGGTCACGCCGCTGCTGGGGGTGCTCGTGCTGCTGCCCTGGATCTGGGCCCTGCCCACGCTGCACCGCATGCCGCTGCAGCTGCAGTGGTCATCTGCGCCGCTGGTGGTGCTCATGCTGGGCTGGCCTCTGGCCGTGCCGCTGCTGCTCATCGTGGGCGGGCTGGCCGCCCTGCTGTCGCCGGCCCTGGGCTGGGGCGATGCGCTGGGCATCTCGGTCTGGCAGGGCATCGTGCCCGCCACTCTGGCCATGCTCTGGGGTGCGGCGCTGCGGCGCTGGCTGCCGCACCAGATCTTTGTCTACATCCTCGCGCGCGGCTTTGCGGGCACGGTGCTGTGCGTCTTCATCGCCGCGCTGCTGGCCCAGGCGGCGGGCCACGCCCTGCCCGGCGTCAACGAGGATCTGTCACGCATCGCGCGCTGGCTCATGGCCTGGGGCGATGCCGTGGTCACCGGCATGGTCACCGCCATCTTCGTGGTGTTTCGCCCCCAATGGCTGGCCACCTGGTCGGACGCCATCTACCTGCGCCAGCCGCCCGCAGCCTGACGGCAGGCCCGCCACTGGATATGATCTGCGCCTGTTTCCCGCCAGCCCGGCGGCCCGTCCCCTTTTTGCTGCCCCACCCATGACCGATGTCACCGAATTCGCGCCCGGACTGCTGATCCGCGGCATCCAGCCGCCACTGAAGCTGGCCGACTACAAGCTCATCGCGTTCGACATGGACTCGACGCTGATCACCATCGAGTGCATCGACGAGATCGCCGACGCCACCGGCAAGAAGGCCGAGGTCTCGGCCATCACCGAAGCCACCATGCGCGGCGAGATCACCGACTTCAAGGACAGCCTGCGCCAGCGCGTGGGCAAGCTCGTCGGCGTGACCGAGGCCGACATGGCCCGCGTGCTGGCCGAGCGCCTGAAGCTCTCCCCGGGCGCCGAAACCCTGGTGCGCGCAGTCCAGTCTGCGGGCCTGAAGGTGCTGCTGGTCTCGGGCGGCTTCACCTACTTTGCCGAACATGTGCGCGGCATGCTGGGCATCGACTTCGTGCGTGCCAACGTGCTGGAGATGCGTGACGGCGCGCTGACCGGCGGCCTGATCGAGCAGCCCTGGGGCGACATCTGCGACGGCGCCGAAAAGCGCCGCACCCTGCTGGAAGTCGCCTCGCTGCTGGGCATTCGCCCCGACCAGTGCATCGCCGTGGGCGACGGCAGCAACGACATTCCCATGATGCAGGTCGCAGGCCTGTCCGTGGCCTACCACGCCAAGCCGCGCGTGCGCAACGAAGCCAAGGTCTCCATCACCGAAGGCGGCCTGGACCGCCTGCTGGAAGTCCTGCGCTGAAAACGGGTGGCAGCGGCGGGCGCAGGCCGCTGCGCCGCTCCGCAATCAATAGCTGAGAATGTTCTGTGGGCTTGCTTTTCCGGCAAGCCCCAGTCTTTTCTACAATGCTTCACGCAGCCCCATAGGCCACCGCCCCAGCGCCGGGTGGCCCACCTACAACAGCAGGCTGCACGCCGGCGCATCCGCGCGCCGGTGCTTGGAATCTCCTCCCCCATCCCCATGTGACACACAAGGCCGCAGGCCTGCCCGCATACGGGCAGCCTGTGGCGCGCCGACCGGCGCGGGCCCGCCTGCGCCGACCGTGTACATGACCACCATGATTGGAAAAAACTCCGTGAAGACTTCGTTCCGCGCCACTGCCTCCGTGATCGCCCTGGCCATTGCATCGCTGTCCGTGCCCACGCTGGCCCAGGCCAAGCGCATGGGCAGCGGCGGCAAGTCCGTGCGCCCGGCGTCGATCGGCAAGCCCCCCGCTCAGCCCGCAGCGCCTGCGGCGCCCACCGCCAGCAAGGCGGCGACTCCGTCCACCCCCGCCGCACCGGCCGCGCCTGCAGCCCCGACCGCTGGGGCAGCCCCCGCTGCGGCACCTGCGGCTGGGGCCGCCCCCGCTGCGGCAGCCCCCGCTGCTGCTGCACCTGGCGCGGCTGCCGCTCCCGCAGCACGTGGCTCCGGCATGATGGGCACGCTGGGCGCCGCTGCCGTGGGCGCCGTGGCAGGCTCCATGGCCGGCAATGCGCTGGCTGGCGCCATGACCCCTGAAAAGGATGCGGCCGCCAAGGAAGCCGAAGCCAAGGCCAAGGCCGCTGAAACCGAGGCAGCCGAGCTGCAGCGCAAGGCCGACGAAGCCAAGGCCAAGGCAGAAGCCGCCCGCGCTGCCGCCAAGTAAACCGCCTGCTCCTTGCAAAAGGCCGCGCCTGTCGCGGCCTTTCTGTTTTGTCCAGCGGCTGCTTCAACGGCCTTGCGCATGCTCTCCACGCAGCGTCATCACGGCGCTGGCAATGCTCGCAACGGTCTTGCCATCATCACGCTCGATTTCACAGCGGTAGTGGCTGATCGTGCGTCCACGGTGCTCGGCCCACGCCCGCGCGCACAGCCTGGAGCGCCAGACCGGGCGCAGGAAGGCCGCCTTCAGGTCGATGCTGGTGAAACTCTGGCCTGGCTCCATCAAAGTGGAATGCGCCGTGCCTATGGCAGCATCGGCCAGTTCGCACAGCATTCCGCCATGGACCGTGCCCTGCTGGTTGCCATGGCGCTGCGCATCGGCGTCGAACTCCACGACGGCCATGGCTTCGCCGACGGCCACTATGCGAAACCCCAGCATCTGCGAGATCGCGGTGGGATAGCGCATGTGCGTGGCCTCGTCTGCGGCAAGCCGCCCTTCGATCTGCCGCTGCAGATAGTCGAGCACGGGGAGATAAGTGCTGGGAAGATGCATGGATTTCCTGTCTGGAGAGGGAGGGCAAGGCCCGGGAATGCCCGTCTCGCCAGTGTGATGACCTAGACTGGAACAATCAAAAAATTGTCCTAGCTACACTCCATGGCTGCCTCTCGCGTTGCTCTGCTGACTGAACGGCTGGCCGACGACATCCGCGCCGGCCGGCTCGCGCCCGGCACGCTGATGCCCACGCACCGCGACCTCGCGGCCCGCCATGGCATGGCCGTGGCGTCAGCCAGCAAGGTGTATGCGCGGCTGGCCTCCCTCGGCCTGGTCATCGGTGAAACCGGGCGCGGCACCTTTGTGCGGGATCGGCCGCAGCAGCGCGAATGGGATGGCGGAGACGAATCCCGCCTGAGTTCGGACACGGCCGACCTGTCCTTCAACCATCCCACCTGGCCCGGGCAGGCCGGGCTGTTGCGCTCCATGCTGCGCGAACTGGCTGCTTCGGGCGACCTGGCTGCGCTCATGCACCAGCAGCCGCCCGGCGGCCGGCTGCACGAGCGGCGCATCGTGGCCGACTTCCTTGCCCGCGAACGCGGCCTGGCTGCCGAGCCGGAACGCATCTTCCTGGTCAACGGCGCGCAGCAAGGACTGGACATTGCCGTGCGTGCGCTGCTGCGGCCCGGCGATGCGGTGGCCGTGGATGCGCTGACCTACCCGGGCTTCAGGATGCTGGCCGAGCTCCAGGACCTAGACCTCCAGCCGGTCCCTGCCCTTGACGAGGGTCCCGACCTCGATGCATTGGAGCGGCTGTGCGCGCGCCGGCACATACGCGCCATCCATGCCATGCCCACGCTGCACAACCCCCTGGGATGGGTGATGCCGCTAGCGCAGCGCCAGCGCCTGGTGGAGATCGCAAGGCGCCACGATTGCCTGCTGATCGAGGATGCTGCCTATGCCTTTCTTGCAGGCAAGGCGCCCGCAGCCCTCGCAACGCTGGCGCCAGAGCGCTGCATTCACGTCTCCAGCCTCTCGAAAAGCGTGGCCAGCGGGTTGCGCTTCGGCTTCATGGTGGTGCCCCAGGCATGGGTTGGCCGCGTCAAGGCCGTGGTGCGCGCCAGCCACTGGAGCATGCCGGGCCTGGTCACGGCCATGGCCACGCGCTGGATGGCCAGCGGCTCCGTGCGGCAGCAGGAACAACGCATGCGGCAGGAGGCACGGCGCCGGCAGGCGATTGCGCGCAAGGCGCTGGCAGGAATGCAGATGCTGGCCCACCCCTGCTCGCTCTTCCTTTGGCTGCGCCTGCCTGGGGAGCTGCGAATGGACCGGGTGGCCACGGCGCTGGCCCAGTGCGGCATCGCCGTATCGCAGGCCCACGCCTACGCAACGACACCCCATGCCCCGCATGCGCTGCGCCTGGGACTGGGTTCGGTACCTCTGCCGCAACTGGAGGCCGTACTCGTTCAGTTGCGGGATACCGTGGAAGGCTTTCCCCCCTGAGCCTGCCGGGCCAGGGCCCGGTTCAGCGGCCTTGCGCTTCAGCGCGGCCCGGCGCGCAGCGGCTGCAGTAGGTGCGACAGGCCGTTGTGGTCCAGTTCCTGCATCAGCGCCAGCAACTGGCCCAGTTCTCCCTTGGGGAAGCCTTCGCGTGCGAACCAGTTCAGATAGTTGCCGGGCAGGTCGGCGATCAGCCGGCCCTTGTACTTGCCATAGGGCATGTGCACCAGCACCAGCTTTTGCAGCATTTCGGAGTCCATGACGGCGATGGTACGCGCTGCGGCATCGCAAGAATCTGCATAAAAAGCCACAGCCTTATAACCAAATAGCAAAATTGTTCATTGCGGCCGCTGGCGCCGCACTAGACTATGCGCCTGCCTGCCGTACCGCCCGATACAGAACCACTCCACCGGGCCTGCGGCGTTTTTGCAACCCGTTGAAGAAAGTCCTCCGGTCATGTTGAAGAAAGCCCTCTCCGCAATCGCGATTGCCACGCTGGCCCTGACGGCCCAGGCCGCCGACGTGCTCAAGGTCGGCGCCACCGCCGTGCCCCATGCAGAAATCCTCAACCATGTGAAGCCGGCCCTCAAGGCCCAGGGCATCGACCTGCAGATCAAGGAATTCAGCGACTACGTGCAGCCCAATGCGGCCGTCGAGGACAAGCAGCTGGACGTGAACTTCTTCCAGCACCAGCCCTACCTGGACAGCTACAACAAGGACCGCAAGACCTCGCTGGTGGCCGTGCCCAATGGCAAGGTCCACGTGGAGCCCTTCGGCGGTTACTCGCAGAAGATCAAGAACGTGAAGGATCTTAAGGACGGCGCCACCATCGCCATCCCCAACGACCCCTCCAACGGCGGCCGCGCCCTGATCCTGCTGGCCAAGCAGGGCCTGATCGAGCTCAAGGACCCCAAGAGCCTGACGCCCACGCCGCTGGACGTGGCCAAGAACCCCAAGAAGCTCAAGTTCAAGGAACTCGAAGCCCCGCTGCTGCCGCGCGCGCTGGCTGACGTGGACCTGGCCCTGATCAACACCAACTACGCCATCGAGGCCAAGCTCAATCCCACCAAGGATGCGCTGTTCATCGAAGGCTCCGATTCGCCCTACACCAACATCGTGGTCTCGCGCCAGGACCGTGCCAACGATCCCAACATCGCCAAGCTGATGAACGCGCTGCACACGCCCGACGTGAAGAAGTTCATCCTCGAGAAGTACAAGGGCGCTGTCGTTCCTGCGTTCTGAGGCGCAGGGAATGCAGCCGGTCGGCTGCGTCCTGTCCCCGCAAAAAAAGCGCTGCCTCGGCAGCGCTTTTTTCATTCCCGTTCCCTGGTATCGCCACTCAACCCGCAGGCGTCACCTCGGCCGGCGCCTTGGCCGCCGCAGCGGGCCGCGTGATGGCGCTGCCCATGGCCGCGCCCATGATGCAGGCGATGGCCAGCCACTGGGTCCCCACCAGGTGCTCATGCAGCAGCAGCATGCCCATGAGGGCGGCAATCGCAGGCTCCGTGGCCAGGGCGATGCCGAAGGTGGCCGGTGGCAGGCGGCGCAGGGCCATCATCTCCAGCGTATAGGGCAAGGCGCTGGAGATGGCCGCCACCACCAGGCCGAAGGCCAGGATGGACGGCTGCAGCAGCTTGGCCCCCGCCTCGGCCACGCCGAAGGGCACCACCACCATGGCAGCGAACACCAGGCCCAGCGACACGGCCTGGCCGCTGGGAATGCTGCCCAGGCGCTGCCCCAGCAGGATGTACAGCGCCCAGCAGATGGCAGCGCCCACGGCGCAGGCAATGCCCACGGGCTCCAGCACCAATCCGCCCGCGCCGGCACCCCCTATCGGCAAAATCAGGGCCAGCCCCGCCACGGCCAGCGCCAGCCAGACAAAGTCCACCGGCCGGCGCGAGTGGTAGATGGCCACGGCCAGCGGACCGGAGAATTCGATGGCCACGGCCAGGCCAAAGGGAATGGTGCGCAGCGCCATGTAGAACAGCAGGTTCATGGCGCCCAGCGCCACGCCGAAACGCAGCAGCGCCCAGGCCTGGGGGCGGGCCAGCGTCCAGCGCCAGGGCCGCCAGATGGCCACCAGGATCAGCGCGGCAAAGCCCACGCGCAATGCCGAAGTGCCCTGGGCGCCCAGCACCGGAAAAAGCTGCTTGGCCAGTGAAGTGCCCACGCCCAATGCCGTGACCGAGCCCAGCACGGCCAGCAGGGGCCAGGCGCGGTTCCATGTGGTGTTTGTTGTCATGGCCCGTACGATATTGCAGGCCAGCGATGCAAAAGGCTCGTTTTGGGGCCTCTTCGCGCAATATTCGCTCTTTCCGACCGCCCCGTATCCGTTTTCCGCCCCTTCCCCATGCCCGCCATCGCACTCGATACTTTTGACCGCGCCATCCTCGACGTGCTCCAGCGCGACAACCTCACGCCGCAGCGCCTCATTGCCGAGCAGGTCCACCTTTCGGCACCGGCCGTGCAGCGGCGCATACGGCGCCTGCAGGAGCTGGGCGTGATCACGGCCAACGTGGCGGTGGTCGATCCCGTGCGCACGGGGCGCCCGCTCACCGTGCTCATCAACGTGCAGCTGGCCAACGAGCGCCCGGACCTGTCCCTGGCCTTTCGCGCGCGCGTGGCGCGCGAGCCCGCCGTGCAGCAGTGCTACTACGTGACCGGGGAAGCCGACTATTCATTGATCGTCACGGCTGCCGATATGCAGGAGTACCAGGCGCTGGCGGCGCGGCTGTTCTCCGGAGACGACAACATCCGGCGCTACACCACCTCGATCGCTCTGGAACGCATCAAGACCGGGCTGCAGTTGCCGATGGCAGAACACAAGCCCGACAATGAAACAAGTTGACACAACCTAGACATACACCAGGAGACTGCTTTGAGCGCACCTTCACCGGACAGCATGGCCCGCCTCGTCGCCACACGCACCCTCGACAAGTACGAGCGGGACTACTATCCCAAGCGCGAGCGCATCACCATTTCCTTCCGGGGCGACCTGGCCGAGCAATACAACTACGACAAGATCCAGCCCTTGTCCGAGGCCCAGCGCCATGGCCACAAGGTCGTCATCGAGGCGACCAGCCAGAAGACCGGCGCCACGGGCCACTACTGCATCGAATGCAACAGCTGGAACCTCATCGAGGCCGTGGGCACCTGGGCGCCCGGCGAGCAAGCCCCGGCCGCAGACTGATCTGCGCCGTCAGCCGCCTGCCGGTGCCAACGCGCTGCCAGCCACCCACCAGGCCAGCGCCAGCATCATCACGCCCGTGAGGCCATCGAGAACGCGCCAGGCCTGCGGCTTCTCGAACAGGCGCTTCATGCGGCGGCCCGCAAAGGCCAGCGCCACGAACCACGACAGGCTGGCCGATGCGGCGCCCACCACATAGACCCACTTGAGCACGCCTTCCTGGCGCGCGCCGATGGAGCCCATGAGCAGCACCGTGTCCAGATAGACATGGGGGTTGAACAGGGTGATCACGGCCAGCGTGGAGACCACGCCCAGCAGGCCACGCGGGGCCAGTTGCCCGCCCGATGCCGCCAGTTGCGCATCGGGCGCCATGGCCATGCGCCACAGCGCGATCAGCCCATAGGCCAGCAGGAACAGGGCGCCGCCCAGCGTCAGGTAGCGGGCCAGGTCGGGGTTTTCGCCCAGCAGCCGGGCCATGCCCGCCACGCCCAGGCCGATGAGCACCACGTCGCTCACCACGCACCAGGCCACGCAGGCGCGCACATGCTGGCCTTGCACGGCCTGGCGCAGCACATAGAGGTTCTGGGCGCCGATGGAGACGATGAGAGACAGGCAGACCGTGAAGCCCGCCAGCCAGGAAGAAGAAACATTTGCAGTCCACATGGCCGGGATTGTCTGGCCGGCAAATGGTTAAGTAAAATTACATTTACTCAACCAAATGAAGAATATCTAAATGCTCGACTACGCCGGACTCGAAGCCCTGGCGGCCGTGGTGCGCGAAGGCAGCTTCGAGCGCGCGGCGCGCAAGCTGCATGTCACGCCCTCGGCCGTTTCCCAGCGCATCAAGCTGCTGGAGGAGCGTGTGGGCCAGGTGCTGGTACTGCGCGGCCAGCCCTGCTCGGGCACCGATGCGGGCCGCAGGCTGTGCCTGCACCTGGAGCAGGTGGCCCTGCTCGAAAACGATCTGCGCCGCAAGAACCCGGAGCTGGTCCCCGAGGGCCAGACCGCACTGCCCACGCTCAAGCTGGCCGTCAATGCCGACTCGCTGTCCACCTGGTTCATGGACGCCATGTCCGCCTTCACGCGCGACGGCAACGAGCTGCTGGACATCAGCATCGACGACCAGGACCACACGGCCAAGCGCATCCGCGAGGGCGAGGTGCTGGCCGCCGTCACGGCCACTTCCTCGGCCATTCCCGGCTGCAACACCTGGCCGCTGGGCCGCATGCGCTACGTGGCGGCGGCCAGCCCCGACTTCATCCGCCGCTACCTGAAGGACGGCATCACGCCCGAGGCCATGGCGCGCACGCCCATGATGAGCTACGGCCGCAAGGACAGCCTGCAGGACCAGTGGCTGCAGCGCCTGGGCGCGGAGGGGCGGCGCAACACCCCGCGCCACTTTCTTCCCTCCAACCAGGGCTATACGCGGGCCTGCGAGCTGGGCATGGGCTGGGGCATGCACCCGCCGCTGATGATCGGCGCGCAACTGGCCGAAGGCAGCCTGGTGGAGCTGCTGCCCGGCAACGACCTGGACATTCCCATGTACTGGGCCCATGCGCGCAATGCGCAGGCCAGCCTGCAGCGGCTGACCGACTGCGTGATCCAGGCGGCAGCCGCCTGTCTTGACCCGATGGAGTGAGGGGGCCATCGACGACCCTCTCTTTCCCCCTCGCCCACTCCGTCGAATCCACCTCCCCGGCCAATGCGTTTTTGCCAATCCGGGATCATCGCAATACCGGAAACAAACAGGTCTTCCATTCATTGAAGCCGCTGAAATACCGGCGTCAGCAGATAATCCCGCGCACGCCCGGAAAATTCAAACAGGAACAGTCCTAGAAATAAAATAGGAGCATTCCCATAAGGCGGATACAAGCGTCCCGGGGGCAAAAAGAAGGACTCAGATTTTCTGAAAAGCCTTGACATCATTTGCCGGGAGCCTAGAGAATTCGCGGGCCTCAAGGCAATTTCATAAAGCTGCCACTCTTTTTGAAAATCACCCAGGCAATATACGCGCCTCGAAATACTTGCCATATCCAGGAAATCGACATCTCCGGCAATGCCTCCATTGCCGGATATTCAGGATTCGCCTATGACCACCACAGGAATACACAGGGACGAATACACGGGACAGGCAATGCAGGAGTACTCCTTCGCTTTTCATTTGCGCATTCCATTCATTGCGCATGCGGCATGCCAGCGGCGCCGCGAAGCCGGCGGCATGCCTGCGCCGCCCGCAGGGCGCCACCAGGGCTTCACCCTGGTGGAGATCATGGTGACCCTGGCCGTGATGGTCATCCTGCTGGCCATTGCCGCCCCCAACATGAACGACATGGTGCAGGCCAGCCAGCAGGAGTCCGCACTGATGCGCCTGTCCGCGGCCCTGCGCATGGCCCAGCACGAGGCGGGACGACGCAACCAGCGCATCACCATCTGCCCTGCCAGCGCGGGCCGCAAGGCCTGCAGCGACACCGCCATCGGCAGTGGTCCCTATCAGGGGCTCCAGGATTGGTCCGGCGAGCTGATCGCCTTCAGCGACGGCAGCACCCCCCGCGTGATCGACGAGGACGACCAAGTCCTCAGGGTGTTTCCCAGCGTGCGCAGCGTGGATCTCTTCGCCTGGTATCCGACGGGCGGCCAGGGCATGAAATCGGCGGGCCACGCCGTACACGCGCTTCCGGACGGGCAGATCTGCTGGCCCACGGCCCGCCAGGGCGCACCGGGCGCCGAGCAGGTCCACCGCGTGGCCTACCCCTGCAACCCCGACGTGACCTTCACGGCCTGCCCGAGTCGCGCCCGGCACCTGCCCGCCCGCCATATCGCCATGTATGCCGGTGGCCTGCAGGACCTGGCACCGCGCGACCCGCTGCCCCGCGCCTCTGACAGCCGCAAGCCGCAAGCCGTGGACTGCGCCGGCGCCGCTTCCGGCCTCTGAACACAAGCGAGGACTTCGCATGGACAGGAAGGATCCACACCCCGCCCCCACCCCCACCGCAGCTGCGGCATCGCAGGCAGGCTTCACGCTGGTGGAGGTCATGGTCACCCTGGTGGTCATTTCCGCCGGCCTGCTGGGCACCCTCAAGGGGCTCTATCAGAACCTGGGCGACCTCAATGCCTCCTACCAGCGCACGGCGGCCGTGCAAAAGGCCGCCGAGATGGTGGAACGCCTGCGCGCCAACCGCCGGGGCGCACTGGCAGGCGACTTCGACGGCGGTGGCGGCACCGCGCCCAGATCCTGCAGCGACCCTGGCGAAGGCGGAGACGACAAGGCCCATGCCCAGTACCGGCTGTGCCTGTGGCAAAGGGACCTGGGCAACGCCCTGGCCCAGGGCCAGGGCAGCGTCAAGACTGCCGAAGGCAAGACCCTCATCACCGTGACCTGGAGCCATCCCCGCAGCGGGGATGGAAACCCCGAAGAACACAGCATCGAGGTCATCCCATGAGAGATCGGCTGGCATCCCGTGGCCCGCAGCAAGGCCCGCAACAGGGCCTGACCCTGGTGGAACTCATGGTGGCGGTGGTCATCGCCCTGTTTCTCCTGGCCGCCTTGGCGGGACTGTATGTGAACGCAAGAGGCCTGCTGCGCCATGAAAATGCACTGGCGCGCATGCAAAGCGATGCACGCCTGAGCTTTGGCGTGATGGGCCAGGCGGTGCGCAATGCGGGCTTCACGGGCTGCAGCACGGCCCTGACCAAGGTTCCCCCCTTCATCGCCGAGCCCGAAAGGCTCGGGCCCCACTGGAACCTGCTGGATCCCATAGGCATCCGGCGCGGACAGGCACAGGATGCCTGGACCAGTTTCGCGGAAGATGTCCCTGCCCAGGCCAGCGCCCGGTCGGACGTGCTCAGGACCGCGGGCACGGGCACGCACAAGAGCAGCCAGCAACTGAGCGACAACGATGTGGTCGTCGCGACCGATTGCTCGCAGACCTACATTTCCCGCCGGGTGCTCCTGGATACCTGCATCCAGCCCCCGCCCGGATCGGGAATTTCCGGCTTCTCTCCGGACCGTGGCGCCTGCGGCCTGACGCCGCTCAAGCGCGATGCACGCGTGCTGCCCGCAGTCAATGACCTGTTCTTCATCGGGCGGCTCAGCGAGGGCACCGGGCAGCAGGGCGCCACCGGCCTCATCCACTGCTCCAGCAGCCTGATCGATCCCAAGCCCGAGCAAGGCAAAGCCAATAACCTGAGCTGCCGCATGCTGGCCGAAGGGGCCGTGGATCTCAAGATCGAGGCCATACACGGCCAGCCCTCGGCCGCCGTGCAGCAAAAGGCTCCCGGCAACAGCGTATGGAACAACACCGGCTCCGGCCTGGCCGGCAGAGCGACGACGCCGGGCCCGCCTCCGCCGCCACCGCCTCCTGCCGTGCGCGCCGTGGAAGTGCGCCTTCTCATGGCCTCCGCGCCTGGCATGGGTGCGCTGCTGCACGCACCCCAGAGCTACACCTTCTATCGCGACGGCAACGGCGCCCCCCGGCGCACTACCGCCGCCGATCGGCGGCTGTACCGTGAATTCAGCGCGGTCTTCACGCTGCGAAACCGGGTGGAATGAGCATGGCAAGGACACGGACACAAACACGGACACAGGGCGGCCTGGCGCTCATCACCACCATGATCATCATGATGGCCCTGGTGATGCTGTCGCTGGCCGCCATGAACATGGGCCTGCTGCAGGGCCGGTCCACGGGCAACCGCAACGACTGGCACATCGCCTTCCAGGCCGCCGAGGCCGCGCTGCGCGACGGGGAGCAGGACATCACCACCCGCAACCCGGCCCTGGAGGCCTTTGACGATGCCTGCACAGCGGGCCTGTGCCTGCCCAGGGAAGATGGCAGCTCGTGGTCCGAGGCGCTCATTGCCCAGGACACGCTGGGCGTGGCGCTGGGCACGCACACCGGGCAGACCGCCCCCGGCCCCCAGGGAGCCCCGACACCGCGCTACCTCATCGAGCGGCTGGAGACCCCTGCTCAAAGCGTGGTGGTGCAGGGCTATGGCGCCGACCAGGGCCGCCCTCCCGTCTTTCGCGTGACGGCCATCGGCATGGGAGCGGCCCGGCGCGCCGATGGCAGTCCGGCCTCGCGGGTGGTGCTGCAAAGCATGTACATCAATTGAAGGAAAGACCATGCGCAAACTCCCTCTGCAAAAGCCCTGCCCTCCCCTCTTTCCGGCGGCAGTGGCGATGCTGCTGCTTGCCTGCATGGCCGCCCCCCGCGCGCAGCAGCCTACGGCACCGGTGCGCCCCGTGCCCCTGAACATCTCACAGGCGCCCCTGATGGCCACGCAGAACGCCACGCCCAACGTGCTGCTCATCATGGACAACTCCAACAGCATGGACGAGGCCCCGAACGGCTCCGCCGTCGGCAGCGACAGCACTGACAGCAAGTCCGAGATCGCCCGCGCCGCTGCCCGCACCATCATCGAACGCTACCAGGGGCGCATGAACTTGGGCCTGATGGCCTACCAGCAGGAAGACGTCGTCCCGCGCAGCCTGAGCAACTCGCTATACGACGTCAGCTACGACCCCAACCACTTCGACCCGCAATGGAGGGGCACGCGCGCCAGCCCCACCCGCAAGCGCTTCAGGTTTCCCAACCCCAGCGACAAAGGGCGTTTCATCTACTACAACGTGGCCTTGCCGTTCTATGGTGGCGGCAACACCTCCAGCCACTGCTTTTCCGCCACGGCCAACGCCGGGCCCACGCCCGCCAATCCCGACGGCTTCCGCACCAACGAGACCGTCGATGGCCCCTGGGACGTCTATTCATGCTTCAGCGGCAAGACAGGCACTACCAACGCCACCAACACCACCGGCAATGCGGGATACAACAACTTCCGGGGCCGGGCAATGTTCAACCCCACCGACTCCGACTATGCCCAGGGCATCTACGACTTCGGCAGACAGATGTTCGACACTCCCATAGGACAGGCCTGGTTCAGCGAAAGCTTTCCGGGCCGCGGCTTCCTGCACCAGCCCATCCGGCCGCTGGACGTCGCCCACAGGGCCGCTCTGGAACGCAAGCTCGCCACCTCGCAGTTTCTGCTTAACGCGCCCCGTGATCCCGCCCGGCCCCTGCAGAACGCGGGCAACACACCGCTTGAGGGGACGCTGCTGACGGCGCTGGACTACTTCCAGGGCGAGGAACTTTGGCGCAATGCCGGAGAAGGCTATGTGCCCGCCTGCTATCCGCTGCCCCAGTCCTGCGGCCGCAACTTTGTGGTGCTGCTCACCGACGGCCTGCCCTCGACCCGGCCCGACGGCAGAATCATCCAGGACATGGCGGCCGGCCTGCGCCAGACGGCAGAGGCCGCGCGGCGCCTCAGGCAAGAGGCCAACGTGGAGACCTTCGTCATCGGATTCGCCCTGCCCTTCGGCACCAATCCCGAGCAATTGAACGAGGTGGCCGCCGCCGGGGGCACGGAGCGTGCCTTCGCGGCCAACGACCCCGCGACCCTCGATACCGCCCTGCAGGCGATCTTCGCCGACATCGCCGCCCGCTCCTCCAGCGTGGCCGCCGTGGCGGCCAACTCCACCAACGTGTCCAGCAGCACCAGGATCTACCAGGCACGCTTCGATCCCCGCGACTGGAGCGGCACGCTGTCAGCGCACAGCATCACAGGCACTGCGGTGGCCGAACAGGCGCAGTGGGAGGCACGCATTCCTGCGACACGCCGCATCCTCAGCTACCGGCCCGACACGCGCCAAGGCGTGGCCTTTGCCTGGGATGAATTGAACCCCGAGCAGCAAAGGCAGATCGGAGCGCCCGACGTGCTGGCCTACCTGCGGGGCAGCCAGGCGCAGGAAGCGCCCCGTGGACCCCTGCGCAGGCGCACCAGCCTGCTGGGCGACATCGTGAACTCGGCCCCGGTGTATGTGGGCGCGCCCGAGATGCCCTACACCGAGGCCTCCTACCGCGAATTCCGCAAGGCACGGGCCGATCGCCGCAAGATGGTCTACGTGGGAGCCAACGACGGCATGCTGCATGCTTTCGACGCGGATACGGGGCAGGAGCTCTTTGCCTATGTCCCCTCGACCGTGATTCCCCACCTGCGCCAGCTGTCCGATCCGAACTACCGCCACCGCTTCTACGTGGACGGCTCGCCCATGGTGTCCGATGCCTTCATCGGCGGCCGGTGGCGGACCATCCTCGTGGGGGGTCTGGGCGCAGGCGGCCAGGGCGTGTACGCGCTGGACATCACCGATCCCGATGCGATCACCGAAGCCGCCGCCAAGGACGTCGTGCTGTGGGAGTTCGGCGACCGCGACCGGCGCGCACCGGGCAGCAACCGACCGGCCGGTTTCGATATGGACATGGGCTTCAGCTTCGCGCAGCCTTCCATCGTCAGGACCCGGGCAGGCTGGATGGCCCTGTTCGGCAACGGCTACAACAATGTGGAGGCGGACGGCGCGGCCAGCACCAGCGGCAATGCCGTGCTGTACGCCGTCAACCTGGAGACCGGCGCGCTGCACAGGAAATGGGACACTCGCCGAGGCGTGCAAGACAGCACTCGCAGGTGGCCCAATGGCCTGAGCACGCCGGCTGCCGTGGACCTGGATGACGACGGGCTGGTGGACCGCGTCTATGCGGGGGACCTGCAGGGCAACATGTGGCGCTTCGACCTCATGGCGGCGAGCGGGGACGGGGACGGGATCGTTCCGTCGGTCAACGGCACTCCTGCACCGATGACCACCCCCTGGGGCGGCAGCTTCCACGGGCAGCCCATCACCACGCGGCCCGAGGCCAAGATCAGCCACGGCACGCTGCAATCGCACGTGCAGCTGCTGTACGGCACGGGCAAGAGCTTCGAGGTCGGCGACCATGACGCTGCGGCCCCGGCCTCCGCATCCCAGTACTTCTTCAGCCTGCTGGACGAAGGCACCGGGGGCTCCTCCGCAAGCCACAGCGTGCTGAAGGTCACCAGTGTCGACGCCGGCGCCGCCAACGGCGATGGCCGCACCACGCAGATGTCCCTGCGGCTGATCTCCGACGGCCGCCCCGGCAACAGGAACTGGATCATGCCCCTGGCCGACGCGGGCGAGCGCTTGATCACCCATCCCATGCTGCGCCGCGACCGCATCATCTTCACCACGGCCGTGCCCAGCACGCAGATGTGTACGGCAGGCGGCCATAGCTGGCTGATGGAACTCTCGCTGGACGGCCAGGGCGCGGAGAAGTATGCCGACGGCCTGTTCGACATCAACGGCGACGGTACGGTGGACGGCAGCGACCGCTACGGCGACAACGACCGCGCCACCGGGGGCGCGCGGCTGGAGGGCATCAGCTCGCAGCCCGCCATCCTGAACAACGGCAAGCAGGAAACCAAGGTCATGAACAGCACCGCAGGCCTGCAGTCGCTGGCCGAAAGCAAGGGGCCGCTGAGCAACAGGCGCATTTCCTGGCGCGAGGACACCCCGGCCGACATCCATCCGCTGGGCCTGGACTGACCATGGGCATGCAGAACAACCCGTTGCCGACGCCCGGCCGCCGCCGGGCGGCAGGCGGCTTCACCCTGATCGAGCTGATGGTGGTGGTGGCCGTGATCGGCATCCTGTCGGCCATCGCCTATCCCAGCTATGCCGAATACCTGCGCAAGTCCCGCCGCACCGATGGCAGGCGCGCCTTGCTGGAGGCCGCAGGCGCCATGGAGAAGTACTTTTCCGCCAACCTGACCTACGAGGGTGCGACGCTGGGAGGCACCGGCGTCTATGCCAGCCGATCTCCCGACGGTTTCTACGAACTGTCGCTGAGCCCTGACCCCACCGCATCGAGCTACACCCTCATTGCCTCGCCGCTGCGAAGCCAGCTCAGCGACAAATGCCATACCTTCACCTACGACCACCTGGGCGTGGGCGGGGTCCGCAATGGCACCCTGCCTGCGCGCGATTGCTGGTAGCAGCCGCGCTCAGGGTTCGCTGCCCGGCCCAGGGCTTGGGGCCGGCGCCCCGGACCCGGCAGGTTCCGGCCGCTGTATGGTGCGCACAGCCGCGCGCACGCGGGTCAGGGTGTGGAAGTCCAGCAGGCTGGTGGCCATGATGGTTTCCCAGAGAAAGCAGGCCAGGGCCGAGAGAAACATCAGCACGCCGAACAGAAAGCCCAGCACCGCATAGCCATGGCCGTTGATGCCGTAGGCCTCGCCCAGGAACAGCAGGGCAATGGTCAGGCCGATGCAAAAGCCGCAGACGGTCAGCAGCCCTATGCAGACATTGGCCAGCCGGCCGCGCTTGCGCAGAAAGTGCAGTTCCGTGAGGCTGCGCGCGATGAAGTCCTCTTCCTGCGGGTTGCGCAGCAGTTCTTCCAGCTTGCGCGCGCGGTCGATGATGCGGGCCAGCCGCCCGGCCACGGCGCCGATCATGCCGGCTACGGCCGTCAGGAAGAACACCGGCGCCAGCGCCAGCTGGATGCTGTGGGTGACGGTATCGGCGTCTAGCGACCAATTGATCATGCGGTCCTCTGCGTGCTTTCTGTTGTCTGGTGCGGCCATGCTGCCGTGTTTTCGCGCGGACAGTATTGTGGCCGCAAGCGGGGCCGGCAAGAGGCCATGTCGCCAGCTTTTGGCATTCAGCGGGCCGGTGGCGCTGGCAGCATCTGCCGGCACAGCGACAGCATCTCGGTCAGCAGGGCGGGCGCCTGGTCGCGCCGGCAGACCACGCCCAGGGGCGCCAACCTGCCCGTCAGCCGCACATCGAGCCGGCACACGCGCGCATGGGTCTGCAGGCCCGGCGCAATGCTCAGCGGCACCAGGGCCACGGCGCCGGGCTGGCTCAACAGGCCCTCCAGTATCGGCAGGGAAACGGTGGAGACGGGAAACCAGGGCGCATCGGGCAGCGCCTGGAGCACCTCGGCCTCGAAAATCCCGCGTACGGCGATGTTGGCCGTGGGCAGCACCCAGCGCGCGCCGGTCAAGGCCTGCAGCGGCACGTCACGGCGCCCGGCCAGTGCATGCGAGCGTGCGGCCACCACCACGGCCGTGTCGGCCAGCAGCGGCTCGAAGACGAAGGGGCCGGGCAGCAGCGCCGGCTCGCGGCAGAACACCGCGTCCAGCCCGCCGCCCAGCAGCTGGGACAGCAGCCGGGTGCTGGCGTCTTCGTGCACATCGACATGCACCTCGGGGTGTTCGGCATAGAACCGCGCCAGCAGGGGCGAAAGAATGGCCAGGGCTGCCGCCGGAATGGCGCCCAGGCGCAGCGCGGCCGCCGCGCCCCGGCGAATGGCGGCCAGCGATTCCGCCACCTCCTCCAGTGCGGCCAGCACGCCGCGCACCGTGTCCACGAGGGTCTGACCGGCCAGCGTGGGGCGTATGCCGCGCGCATGGCGCTCGAAAAGGCGGATGTCGAGCACGCGCTCCATCTCGGCCAGCGCCTGGGTGGCGGCCGACTGGCTCATGTGCAGCGTGGCGGCGGCCTGCACCACCGAGCCGCATTGCTGCAGCGCCACCAGCAGCTGCAGCTGGCGCAGGCGCACATGCTTGGTCAGGCGCGAATACAGCAGCCGCCCCTGGGGCGTGGCCGCATCGTCCAGGCCGTCGCGGTCATCGAAGTCATTGCTCATGGGAGTCTCAGTGTTTTCCCCAGGCAGGCCCTGGCGCGCCACAGGCGGCGCAGGGCAAGCTATCGGAACGGCTTATAGCTTGGCACAAATACCGTGGCCCACGCGGGCGGCAGGATTTCTATAGTCGCCTGCATCGGGAGCCGGCGCGGCCCAGGCCTGCGGCTCCTTCACCGTTGATGGAACCCATGCCATGCAAGCCAAACCCCTCTTTCAGCTGCCGCGGCGCACCCTGCTCTCGCTGGGCACGTCCGGTCTAGCCGCCGTGTTGTGCGGCCTCACCCTGGCCCACATGGCCTCCACGGCCCATGCGGCCGACGCCTATCCGAACAAGCCGGTCAAGCTCATCGTGCCGTTTGCGGCAGGCGGCTCCACCGACATCGTTGCGCGCGTGATCGCAGAGGGCCTGCGCAGCACACTGGGCCAGCCCGTGGTGGTGGACAACAAGGCCGGCGCTGGCGGCCTGATCGGTACCGAAAGCATTGCCCAGGCCGCGCCTGACGGCTACACCATCGGCATGGCCACGGTGAGCACGGCCACCATCAATCCCTCGCTGTACACGCGCGCCGCCAAGCTGGAAGGCAGGCTTTTGCCCGTGGCCAATCTGGTGACCATGCCGTCGGTCTACATGGTCCACCCCAAGATGGGCGTCAAGGATTTCCCGGGCTTTCTGGCCAAGCTGCGCGCCCAGCCCGGCGCCTACAGCGCGGGCGTGCCGGGCCTGGGCACGCTGGGCCATCTGATGGTGGCGTCCTTCAACGAGACCATGAAGACCCAGGTGCAGATCGTCCCCTACCGCGGCAACGGGCCGGCGCTCAACGATGCGCTGGCCGGCATGGTGCAGGTGATGACCGACCAGCTGCCTTCGGCCATGCCCCAGATCAAGGGCGGCAAGCTCATCCCCGTGGCGCTGTCGGGCGACAGCCGCTCGCCCGACCTGCCCGATGTGCCCACCTTCAAGGAGCTGGGCTACGCGCAGCTCAACGAACTGGGCATCAGCTGGTTCGGGCTGGTCGTGCCGGCCGGCACGCCACCGGCCATCGTCCGGCAGTTGCAGGATGCGTCGGTGAAGGCCGTGCGCCTGCCCGAGGTGCAAAAGCACCTGAAGCTGCTGGGCGCCTCGGCCACCGAGATGGACCAGAGCCGCTTCCCGGCCCAGATCGCCAGCGAACTGCAGCGCAACAAGGCGCTGCTGGACAAGGCAGGGGTGAAGCCGGAATGAGCGCAGTCGAGCATCTCCAGGACTTCTTCCAGCAGCAGTCCCCGCGCATGGCGGCCCTGGCCGACAGCATCTGGTCCCTGGCCGAGCTGCGCTATGCAGAAACCGCTTCTGCCCGGCTGCACATCGATGCGCTGGAGCAGGCGAGCTTTCGCATCACGCGTGGCGTGGCCGGCATTCCCACGGCCTTCCTGGCCGAATGGGGCGACGAGGGCCCGGTGCTGGCCTTCCTGGGCGAGTACGACGCGCTGTCGGGCCTGAACCAGCAAAGCGGCGCCCTGGTCTGCACGCCTTCCACCGACAGCCCGGGCCTGGCAGGCCACGGCTGCGGCCACCATCTGCTGGGCACCTCGGCGCATTTCGCGGCCGTTGCGCTGCAGGAGCACCTGCGCCGCAGCGGCGCCAAGGCACGCGTGCGCTACTACGGCTGCCCGGCCGAGGAAGGCGGATCGGGCAAGACCTTCATGGCCCGCGCCGGGGTCTTCGACGATGTGGACGCGGCGCTGACCTGGCACCCGGCCAGCTTCACCGGCGTGTTCAGCCAGAGCACGCTGGCCAACATCCAGGCGAAATTCATCTTCCACGGCAAGGCCGCGCATGCCGCGCATTCCCCGCACCTGGGCCGCAGCGCGCTCGACGCCGTGGAACTGATGAACGTGGGCGTGAACTACCTGCGCGAGCACATGCCCACTGATGCGCGCGTGCACTACGCCATCACCGACTCGGGCGGCCTGTCGCCCAACGTGGTGCAGGCGCGCGCCGAGGTGTTGTACCTGGTGCGGGCCGCACGCAACCACGAGGCGGCAGCGCTGTATGAGCGCGTGCAGAACGTGGCGCGCGGCGCCGCGCTGATGACGGACTGCCGGCTGGAGATCGTCTTTGACAAGGCCTGCTCCAACCTGCTGCAGAACCGCACGCTGAACCAGGTGATGTATGCGCAGATGCAGGCCCTGGGCCCGCTGCACGTGGACCCCGGCCTGCACCGCCTGGCCGGAGACTTCCAGGCCACGCTGGACAGCAACGACGTGGACCAGGTCAGCCGCCCGCTGGCCAGCGTGCTGCGCGGCAAGGTGCCGGCCGTGTTCGAAGGCCTGGCGCCCTACGATCCTGCCGTGGAGGACACCCTGTTCGGCTCCACCGACGTGGCCGATGTGAGCTGGATCACGCCCACCGTCCAGGCCTGGGTGGCCTGCTACGCCTTCGGCACGCCGCTGCATTCCTGGCAGATGGTCTCGCAAGGCCAGTCCGGCCTGGCCCACGCAGGCATGGTGCGCGCCGCCCAGGTGCTGGCGGCCACGGCCATCGCCTTGCTGGAGCAGCCCGAACGCATTGCCCAGGCCAAGGCGGAGCTGCTTGAGCGCCGCGGCGGCCGACCCTATGCGTGCCCGATTCCTGCGGAGGTGCCCTTGCCGTTCACGCGGGGGTGATGGGCTTGGCTCGCCCTGGATGATCGACTCGTACCCCATGCCCAGTTCCCGGGCTTGGCCGGGCTTGCCCCTTTGCGCTGCCGCAAACCCACCCCGCCGCCGAGTTGACCCATCACAAGCCCTCCGCGCCAGGCCACGGCGATAGTTGGAGCGGGACCCCACCGATACCAACAAACCACAGGAGGACTTGTGAAGCTGATGATTGATCTTTTTTCCACCGACTACGGCCTGATGAGCCTGGGCGCCATCGTCTTCATGCTGATCATGGCGGGCTTTTTCCTGCGCCTGTTCCTGGGCAAGATGAAGCACGTGGCCAACAAGCCGCTTGAATGAAGAAATGCCCAGGCAGGGGCTGGCCTGGGCATTCGCACGCAGCAGCCCTGCGCACTCAATAGTGCGGGGGCAGCTCGTCGCGCAGATTGGTCGCGCCGCCGGCGGGTCCGCCTTCGGGCACCCGGCGGCGCAGGTCGCGCAGCTCGTCAAGCAGCCGGTCGATCTGCTGCTGCTGGCGGTAGATGGTCAGGTTCAGCTGCTCCAGCAGGTCTTCGGTGTAGCTGGCCTTGATCTCCAGCTCCATCACGCGCGCCTGCAGGGCACCGGCGTCTGCGTGCCCGCCGCCGTGTTCTGCGTCGTCAGCCACGCTCATGCCTTGAGCGCCTGGGCCAGGCGGGCGATGCCTTCGCGGATCTTGTCCTCGTCAGCCGTGGCGAACGAGAGGCGGAAGCTGGTGGCATCGGGGTTTTGCGCAAAGAACGGCGCACCCGGCACAAACGCCACGCCCTGGGCAATGGCCCGCTTGGCCAGCTCACCGGCATCGGCCAGCGCGCCGCCCTTGCCGGTCAGGCGCACCCACAGGAACAGGCCGCCCTGGGGCTGCAGGAATTCCACGGCATCGCCGAGGTGCTCGCGCAGCGCATCGCCCATGGCCTTGGCGCGGCGCGCGTAGACCTCGCGCACATGGGCCAGCGTGGCGGGCATGGCGCCGGACTTCAGGTACTGCGCGGCCGTGGCCTGGGCAAAGGTGCTGGTGTGGGCATCGCTGAACTGCTTGCACATCACGGCGCGGCCCAGCAGCTCGGCCGGGGCCACCAGCCAGCCAATGCGCAGGCCGGGGCTGAGCACCTTGCTCAGCGAGCCGCAGTGCGCCAGCCAGTCGCGGCTGCCGGGCACCTGGCTGGACAGCGCCAGCAGGCTGGGCGGAGGCGCTTCGCCAAAATACAGGTCGCCGTAGGGATCGTCTTCCACCACCAGGGTCTGGTACTTGACGGCCAGCTCCAGCACCTTCTTGCGGCGCTCCAGGCTCAGCATGGCGCCGCTGGGGTTGCCGAACGTGGGGATCAGGTAGACCAGCTTGGGGCGGTGCTCGGCAATGAGTTGCTCCAGCGCATCGACCTGGGCGCCTTCGGCATCGATGGGCGCGCTGATGACTTCGGCGCCATACAGGCGGAAGCACTGGATGGTGGCCAGGAAGGTCGGGCCTTCGACGATGACCTTGTCGCCGGGGTTGATCATGGTCTTGCCCAACAGGTCCAGCGCCTGCTGGCTGCCCGTGGTCACCACCAGTTGCTCGGGGGCCAGCTCGCGCACGCCCTTGCCGGCCATGAAGGCGGCGATCTGCTCGCGCAGCGGCTGGTAGCCCTCGGTCGCACCGTACTGCAGCGCGGCGCCGGGTTCCTGCTGCAGCGCGGCCTGGGAGGCGGCGCTGATGCCGGCCACGTCGAACATGGCGCTGTCCGGGAAACCGCCCGCAAAGCTGATGATGCCGGGCTTGCCCAGCAGCTTGAACAGCTCGCGGATGGCGGAGGTTTCTACGTTGTTCAGACGGTCGGCGAATTGCATGGGCAGGAGTCTCTTTGTCGGTGCAATGAAAAGGCGAAGCCTGCATTGTCGCCAATCCTGCCGCAGCTTTCCTGCACGATTAGAAGCCCCCTGAGTCGATTCGCGCCTTCCCCCTCTATCCCGGAAGGCAGCTGCGTTCAATCCACCTTGATGTCGGCTCTGGCGGCCACGGCGCGCATTTGCGGCAGTTCGCGCTCTATGCGCTCCTGCAGCGCACTGGCCGGACCCCATGCGGGCGACAGGCCGATGTCCACCAGCTTCTTCTTCATGGCCGGCTCGGCCATGGCGTCGGCCAGCGCCTTTTCCAGCTTCTTCTGGATGGGTGCGGGCAGGCCGGCCGGGGCGAGGAAGGCAAACCAGGTGTCCATGGCAAAGCCCGGGTAGCCGCTTTCGGCCACGGTGGGCACCTGGGGCAGCAGGGCCAGGCGCTGCGGGCCCAGCGCTGCGATGGGACGGATCTTGCCGGCCTTGATCAGCGGCGTGGTGGCCACCACCGTGTCCACGGCCACCTGCACCTGGCCGCCCATCAGCGCGGTGAGGCTGGGCGAGCTGCCATTGAAGGGCACATGCACCATGCGCATGCCCGTGGCGGTCTTGAGCATTTCGCCGCCGAAGTGCACCGAGGATCCCGTGCCGAAGGAGCCGTAGGACAGCTTGTCGGGGTCGGCCTTGGCCAGGGCCACGAGTTCGGGCAGCGTGCGTGCAGGCGTTTCGTTATGGGCCACCAGCACCAGGCCCATGTCGGCCACCAGCCCCAGCGGCGTGAAGCTGCGCAGCGGGTCATAGGGCAGCGGGTTGCGGATGGCGGGGTTGAGCGTCAGCGTGGTGCTGGCGCCCAGCAGCAGCGTGTAGCCGTCGGGCGGCGCCTTGGCCACCAGCGCGCCCGCCACCACCGTGCCTGCACCGGGGCGGTTTTCCACGACCACGGGCTGGCCCAGCCGTTCACCCAGCGAGGTGGCCAGCAGCCGGCCCAGGATGTCGGTGGCGCCGCCCGGCGCAAACGGCACGACCAGCTTGATCGGGCGATCCGGGTAGGACTGGGGCTGGGCTTTGGCTGCGGGCAGCGCAAGTGCCGTGGCACCGGCCATCAGACACGACAGAAAACGGGAACGGGACAAGGCCATGGCGCGGATCTCCTGGGGGACGAGGGAACGGGAACCTGGGAAAACTCGATGCAGCGGTTTCAGTCGAGCAGCGGGCTGCGCACGCGCGAGAAGCCGCCGGCCTGGTCATAGGCATGGCCGATCTGCAGCACGGCCAGATCGGCCTGTGCCGGGCCGATGATCTGCAGCCCGGCAGGCAGCCCCTGCGGCCCGAAACCTGCGGGCGCGGCCAGTGCCGGCAAGCCGGCCATGGTGGCGGGCACCACGGTCTGCATCCAGCGGTGGTAGGTGTCCATCTCGCGGCCGCCCACGGCATGCGGCCAGTCCAGCGCCGCATCGAACGGGAAGACCTGGGCGGAGGGCAGCACCAGAAAGTCGTAGCTGTCGAACAGGCGGCGCAGGGTTTCGTACCAGGCCGAGCGCACACGCGCCGCGTCATAGACGGCCATGGCCGGCAGCGCCAGGCCGCGCTCGATTTCCCAGAGGGCCTCGGGCTTGAGCAGGGCATGCGTGGCCGGGTCGCGGTACAGGGCGGCGTTGGCACCGGCCACGCTGAAGCTGCGCAGGTCGATCCAGGCGCGCCACAGGCGCTCGAAGTCGAAGGCCGGCACGGCCTCTTCCACCGTGCAGCCGATGGTCTTGAAATGCCGCAGCGCCGCGCGGCAGGTCTCCAGCAGGCCGGGCTCGGTGGGCAGGTGCCCGCCCAGGTCCCCCAGCCAGCCGATGCGCAGGCCCTTGCAATCGCGCTGCAGCTGCGCGGTCCAGTCCTTGGGCGGCTCGCTGCGGCGGGTCAGCGGCAGGCGTGCATCAAAGCCTGCCTGCACGGACAGCAGCAGGGCCAGGTCGGGAATGTCCCGCGCCATGGGGCCGGCCACGCTGAACTGCTGGAAGAACACCTCTTCCGAAGGGCCATGCGGCACGCAGCCCACCGAGGTGCGCAGTCCGTAGACATGGTTGAAGGCGGCCGGCGTGCGCAGCGAGCCCATCATGTCCGAGCCATCGGCCACGGGCAGCATGCGCAGCGCCACGGCCACGCCGGCTCCGCCGCTGCTGCCACCTGCCGAGCGCGAAGGATCGAAGGCATTGCGCGTGGTCCCGTAGACCGGGTTGTAGGTATGGCCGCCCAGGCCGAACTCGGGCGAATTGCTGCGCGCCACAAACAGCGCACCGCCTGCGCGCATGCGCTCGAACACCACGCAATCGGTCTGCGAGACCTGGCCCGCGAAGATGGGCGATCCCTTGGTCGTCACCATGCCGGCCGCCGGCATGATGTCCTTGGGTGCCTGGGGAAAGCCGTGCAGCGGCCCCAGGCTCTGGCCGCGCGCCAGCAGCGTGTCCAGCTCACGGGAGCGGCCGCGCAGCCAGTCGCGGTCCAGCGGAGACACCAGCGCGTTGACCAAGGGGTTGAGCCGGTCGATCTGCGCGCAATAGGCATCCAGCACCTCCACGCAGGACAGATCGCGGCCCTGGATGGCCTTTGACAGCGCGACGGCCGACATCTCCACGACGCCACCACCCCCGGTGGCCAGATCCGGCTGCTGCGTTGCGGTGCTTGCGTTTGACTCCATGGATTTCCTCGTTTTTGTGACAGAACGAAGTCAGCATAAGCAGGCGAAATTATTTCGACAATCGCCTTTTTCTTGGCTTATCGTTGCGTTTTTCGCAAACCACGAGCAGGCCACCATGCTTTCCAACCGCCTACAGGACACGGCCCTGCGCTACTTTCTCGAAGTGGTGCGCAGCGGCTCGGTCAGCGAAGCCGCCACGCGGCTCAATGTCTCGCCCTCGGCCGTGAGCCGCCAGGTCGCCGGACTGGAAGAGATGCTGGGCGTGCCGCTGTTCGAGCGCCGCCCGCGCGGCATGGCGCCCAGCCCGGCAGGCGAGCTGCTGGCCGCCCACGCACGCCGCGGTGCGCTGGAGGCCGACCGTGTGGTCTCCGACATCGAGGCCCTGCAGGGCCTGCGCCGGGGCGTGGTGCGCGTGTGCAGCTCGGGCGGCTTTGCCATCGAGTTCCTGCCACGCGCCATGGCGCTGTTCCGCGAACAGCACCCGGGCATGCAGTTCCACCTGCGCGTGGAGGCGCCTGCCGCCGTGACCCAGGCCGTGCTGGGCGGCGAGGCCGATGTGGGCCTGACCTACAGCCGCGCGGCGGCACGTGACATCGAGGTCTGGCACCGCCAGGTCTCGCCCGTGGTCGCCATCATGCGGCCCGACCATGCGCTGGCCCGGCATGCCAGCATCACCCTGGCCCAGATGCATCCCCATGCCATTGCCCTGCCCGAGGACGCCAACACCGCGCGCCAGCTGTTCGACATCGCCTGCAGCCACCGCCGCCTGGTGTTCGAGCCCGCCCTGGTCAGCGGCCAGTTCGAGACCCTGGTGCACTTCGTGCTGCACGGCGGCGGCCTGTCGCTGGGCGGTGAGGTCACCATGCGCGAGCGCGTGCGACGAGGCGAGCTGCATGCGGCGCCCATCCGCGAGCGCGGCATGAATGCGCGCGCCATCGAGCTGCAGACGCTGTCCGGACGCACCCTGTCCAAGGGCGTGCGGGCGTTTGTGGAGCACCTGCGGGAACTGCTGCCGGCTGGATAGGAGGAAGAGGAGAAGGGAACGAAGGAAGAAGAAGAAGAAGAAGAAGGGGAACGGGTCTCAAGCGCAGTGGCAGGCGCTCAGGCCGGCCCGCCTTCCAGCTGGCGCTGCGCCCAATGCCACTGCGCCCGGCGCGTGGCCTGCCGCAGCCGCTGTGCCAGCGTCTGGCGCTCAGGCAGGCCGGGCAGGTACTCAGCCATCTGCACGCCGCGCAGCCCCAGTTCCAGCAGCTCGATCTGCTCGGAGCTGTTGCCAGTGCACAGCACCATGCCCATCGGCGTGTTCTCGCCCTGCTCATGCTCATGCCGGTCCAGCCAGCGCAGGTATTGCTCCATCTGATCCTTGTCCTCGGCCGTGAATTCGCCCACCTTCAGCTCCACCGCCACCAGCCGCCGCAGCTTGCGGTTGTAGAACAGCAGATCGAGGTGGAAGTCCTGCTCATCCATATGCATGTGCATTTGCCGCGCCACCAGGGTGAAGCCCGTGCCCGACCTCAGCAGGAAGGCCTCCATCTCGCGGATGATGGCGGCCTGCAGGTCGCCCTCCTGCCAGGCATCGTGCAGCCCCAGAAAGTCGAAGATGTAGGGATCGCGCATGAACAGCGCCGGTGACATGCGCTCCGTGCTGCGCGGCGTGACCGGCTCCTGCGCGATCAGCGCCTCGGCATCGCAGGGCAGCGCCAGGCGTTCATAGAGCTGGGAGTCGATGCGGCTGCGCAGCGTGCGTGCGCTCCAGCGCTCGAGGCTCGCCATGCTGGCGTAGTACTCGCGCTGCACTGGGTCCTTGATCGCAATCAGCACGATGAAATGCGCCCAGCTCAATTTCCGGGTCGGCGAGACGACCAGGGGCTGGTCGGGAAACGCGGTGGAGAACTGCGTCATGCGCCACAGGTTCTTCTCCGAGAAGCTGCTGCCATAGTCCTGGACCAGATGACCGGCCAGCACCGGCAGGACCTCATCGCTGCAGCCTGCCTGCCGCACCTCGGATTCATGGCCATGGATGTGCTGGCCGATGTGCCAGTACAGCAGGGTGAGTTCACTGTTGACGTTGGCTGCCACGCGAAGCCGCGCGGCCTCGATCAGGTCCCGCACATTGCCCAGCAGGGCCTGTGACGATGCGAGCGCGGGAGAAACGGATATCTTGCGAGTGGCCATGTGGTCGCCCCCCTCCTGGTGGCGTGATGTCTGGATGTCTGGTGTCGGCGAAATCGATCCGGCCGACTATTGCGATGCGGCCTTGGCCAGTCAACGCCGCATCTGCATAACCAGACGATCTGACCCTGGCAGACATGAAAAATCAGAACATTCCTAGAGCCTGTTACGCACTTTCAAATACCCGCGCTTGCATGACAATGCACGCCACATCGATGGATACGCGCCCCCCACAATGAAAACCACCAGCATCGAACCCTTCTTCGCCACGCTCAAGGCCGCCAATCCCTCGCCCCAGACCGAGCTGGAATACACCAATGTGTTCGAGCTGCTGTCTGCCGTGCTGCTGTCGGCCCAGGCCACGGACGTGGGCGTGAACAAGGCCACGCGCAAGCTGTTTCCCGTGGCCAATACGCCCCAGGCCATCCTGGACCTGGGACTTGAAGGGCTGGAGGGCTACATCAAGACCATCGGCCTGTACCGCAGCAAGGCCAAACACCTGATGCAGACCTGCCAGATCCTGGTCGAGCGCCACGGCGGCCAGGTGCCGCGCACGCGCGAGGAACTGGAAGCCCTGCCCGGCGTGGGACGCAAGACTGCCAACGTGGTGCTCAACGTGGCCTTTGGCGAGCCCACCATGGCCGTGGACACGCACATCTTCCGCGTGGGCAACCGCACGGGCCTGGCACCGGGCAAGACGCCGCTGGCCGTGGAGATGCAACTCATGAAGCGCGTGCCCCCGGCCTATGCCGTGGACTCGCACCACTGGCTCATCCTGCTGGGCCGCTACGTCTGCCAGGCCCGCAAGCCACGCTGCTGGGAATGCGTGGTGACGCCGTACTGCGACTACTCGCCCAAGACGCCTGCCCCGGCTGCGGGCAAGCGCTGAGCCTCAATCGGCCTTGAACCCCGTGGCCGCCACGGCCTTGCCCCAGGTGACCGTGTCGGCGCGCATGATGCGGGCGAGTTCGTCGCCCGTGGTGCCCGTCACGCGGAAACCCGCCTCCTCCAGCCGGCTGCGGCTGTCGGGCTGCTGCAGGGCGCGCACGATGTCGGCCTGCAGCCTGGCCACGATCTCGGGCGGTGTCTTGGCGGGCGCGACCACGCCGAACCAGGAATTGAACTCCAGCGACGGATAGCCCTGCTCCCGGATGGTGGGCAGCTCGGGCATCGACTGGGTGCGCGTGGCGCCCGTGCTGCCCAGGGCCGTGAGCTTGCCGGCCTTGACCTGGGGCGCGGCCAGGGCCGCCGTGGCGAAGACGGCCTGCACGTCGCCGCTGAACAGGCCGCCCAGGGCATCGTTGGTGTTCTTGTAGTGCACGGGCTCGGGCTTGAGCTGCACGGCATTGCCGAACATGAAGGCGCCGAAGTGGCCGGGCGTGCCGGCGCCGAAGGTGGCGATGAACAGCTCCTTGCGCTGGCGCGCCCAGGCCACGAAATCGGGCACATTGCGGGCCGGCACTTTCTGCGGATTGACCAGCAGCACGAAGTCGGAGGTGACGACCTGGCTGACGGGCACAAAGTCCTTTTGCGGGTCGTAGGGCAGGCGCTGGTAGGTGTTGGGCGCAATGCTGAGCTGGCCGGTCTCGCCCAGCATCAGCGTGTAGCCGTCAGGCACGGCGCGTGCCGCCTCGCTGGCGGCGATGAGGCCGCCAGCGCCCGGCTTGTTGTCCACGACCACGCCCAGGTTGCCCCATTGCTCGGAGAGTTTCTGCGCGAGCAGGCGCGCCACGATGTCCGGCCCCGTTCCCGCAGGAAAGCCGACGAGCAGGCGCACGGGCTTGCTCGGAAAGGCCGGCTGGGCGCCGACCACGGTCCAGGGAGCCAGCCCGGTGGCCAGCACGGCGGCAAGTGCGCAGGCCACGGCGGTGCGGCGCGACTTCGATGCCTGGTTTTTCATGTGTCTTGTCTCCTGCATTGTGGGTATCGAGAGGGGAAAGGCGCGGCTCAGAGCAGTTCGTGAAAGCGCATCTGCACGCGATCGGGATGGCGCGCGCCGGTGCCGAAGAACAGGCGCTCGTTGATCCAGGCCAGCGCACGGCTGGCCGTCTCCATGCGGGGCGCGCAGCGGAAATAGATGTGCGCGGGGTCCACAGGCTCGCCGCGCGCCAGCTTTGCCATGAACGCCGGGTCGCCGCTGCGCAGCGCCTGGTTGCAGACATAGATCAGGTCGCCGGCATCGGTCTCCAGCACATAGCGCGCATCGAGCTCGGCCAGCCCGCCGTGCACGATGCGCTGGAAGTCCGCGCCTCCGGGCAGCACGCGCGCGCTCCAGCCGTCGCCCTGGGCCGTGCCGCCCAGGATGGGGATCAGTCGGCGCCCGCCGTGCGCCGTGGCACCGACCTCCTGCGGCGGGCCCACCTGCACGCTCAGGTCGGCGAAGAAGCGAAAGCACGGATCGGGCAAGGCCGCAAGCTGCGGCACGTCATCTGGCATGGTTCTGGGGCTCCGGTGGATGGAATCGGGACCTAGCATAAGCACCATTGCCCGGGCCGGTCG
>NZ_JADDRN010000030.1:0-71009 GCF_017355445.1 Delftia sp. SD018 | reverse complement strand
GAGCACGTGGTGCAGGCCACCGACGGCCAGAGCCTCATGCGCGCCGCTGTCTCCAACAGCGTGCCGGGCATCGATGCCGAATGCGGCGGTGCCTGTGCCTGCGCCACCTGCCATGTCTACATACAACCGGAGTGGCTGGACCGCGTGGGCCCGGCCCAGGGCGGCGAAAGGGAGATGCTGGACTTCGCCCTCGACGTGCGCGGCGACTCGCGGCTGGCCTGCCAGATCACGGTATCGCCACAGCTGAATGGGCTGGTGGTGGGCATGCCGGTGGCGCAGAGCTGAGGGCTGTGCCGATGGGAACGCAACCCCGGACAGCCCGCCCTGCAATCGCGCACCACCCATGTCACCTAACGCAAGGCCGTGGGCTCCGGAACGCGTCAAGCGGCACCGCAAGCCATTGCCTGGAATCGAGAGGGCGAAGGGCTATCTCAGCCCACTACATTGGGTAATCAAATATCTCAAGAGAACCTGAGATCGTGGTCGGTAAATAGTACCTTGTATACGGGAGCAAAATCATCGTCTGAATTTATCAGCGTGAAATCCATATTCATCAAAAGAACACTCTTTTCCAGAATGACAAATCCAGCCGATACTATCTTTTCAATTATTTGATTCAACAAATGATCGCACCCTGCCCCTGAAATCACCTGCCTGTCTGATTTATCAGAATTTTCCAGGATGGCCACATAATTTCCGACCCAGGAAATAAAAATCTCATAACAACCAATACTGCCATTGATGTCAAGGCGATAGCACACATCATCGTTCACATCTGAATAGTCTTGTGCCTCAGCAATATGCTCAATCGATTCTTTCAGCGCACTGGCATCACAAGATGGAGCAGATAATTTAAAGTAATTGGGTTCACGCAATGAACCATATTTCACCAGAACCTGTTCCGCAATATCCTGGATAATTGTACTCATTGAGTCAACTCCCCTGAAGGGTGACTTTCTTCATTCCACCCGTTTTATCCAGCAAAACAAGATCACGATAATATCCGGAATCTTCGTCAGGCAAATAAATATCAATCTTGAAATTCCTTGCCATAAAAGCAAGGATTGAATTCTCCACCACAACATCTTCTTCAAGATATACAGTGACCATTTTCATCCCTTGGAATTCATGAGAATATTCAATCAACAAAACAATTTTTGCCTTTTGCTCCACGAGCTGCTCGACTGAATCTATTGCACAAACATCACCAGGAGAAAGTTCCAAGGAACTCGCAAGATAACCGATCAGTGCTGCAGCCTCATGAACGGCGTCTACAAGAAAATTATTCCAGATCATGAATTGAATCTCATCCAGATGGATTCTTAAATCATCTTCAGCCAACAGAAACCCAAGACACTCCTACAGATTCAACTCCTTTTCAAACAGAGATATCGCTTTCAACATCAGACTCTCTGGTGCATCTTGGCAAATCAACAATACAAATCTAACGCAATTGAGCCCGGGAAATGCGCCATGAGCGAAGAATTCAACGGCATCCTCCAAGCTCTCGTTCAGGGAGATAGTGACAGCATCCATATCGCCGGCGTCCAGAATCAAGTCATCAATGATCTCTTCCGCGTCGGAGTAGTCTCCCCACGTCGCAAAGAATTCACACCCGATCTCCAGCAACCTCGTTATTGCAAGATTGAATCCGGGGTCCTTACCCTTCCCCGTCACAACGAAACAGCCATGCGGAAGCGGACTGGATTGAATTTTGCCCGCATCGCAGGTTTTCGATACTACAAGCATGTTCTTCATGGGCGCATCTACATGTCCGACTGAACCCACTTCACCTCAGATGGGTGAATGGAAAAATTCGCCATCAGCTTGTTGATGGCAAAAACCGTCTCAACACCTCTGTCCACATAGATCGCTGTGCCTTTGGCTGGCGAATTCACGTAGAAATGAAAGAGGATGGTACCAACATCCTTATCCAAGGCATAGCAATAATGGCAGACATCCAGATCGTCAACATCTCTCACAAAATGCAGTCCGTGCTTTCTGGACAGCTCCGAAGGCCCATCAGACAACAGGATGACCGGCTTTGATTCGCCGCTGGGCCATGGATTACCTTCAGACATTGCTGCGTTTCCTTATCTGCCATGTTGCAATTGCTCGCCGTGGCGTGCTGTAGCCAACGACTTGCCCACCACCGCCCGCAAACACTCCACCAGCAACCGCGTCGTCGCCGTCATCGGCTGGCCGCGCAGGGTGATCAGACCCACGGCCGGCAGGTCGATGGGCACGGGCAGGTCCAGCACGGCGACCAGCCCCTGCTGCGCGAAATGCTCGGCCACGCCGCGCGCCATGAAGGCCACGGCGCCGCGCTGGTGCAGGAAGCTGATCTGCGACAGGAATGAGGCGGACTCCACCAGATCGGCCGGCGGATGCAGGCCGTGGGCGAAGAACTGCTGCTCCAGCTTCACGCGCAGCGATGCCCAGGGCGGGGGCATGACGCAGGGCATGTCGGCCAGCGCCTGCCAGCTCGCAGGCTGCGCCAGCAACGCATGGCCGGGGCGCACGACGGCGACCATGGGCTCGTCGTACAGGGCTTCGGTCTCCAGGTCGGGCGAGGCGTAGCCGGGTTCGAGCCGGCCCACGAACAGGTCCAGCTCGCCCATGCGCAGCTTGGGCAGCAGCCGAGTGAGATCGCCCTCCTCGACCATCACCGTGGTCTGGGCCGATCGCGCCTTCAACTGCTCGACGGCCCGGGCCAGCAGCACGGGCGTGGCCACCACCATGGCGCCCACGCTGGTTCGCCCGCGCGTGCCGCTGGCCTCGGCCGCCATTTCATCGCGCGTGCGTTCGAAGCCCGCCAGCACCGAGCGCGCAAAGCGCACCATGCTGACGCCGGCCGCCGTGGGCTCGGTGCCGCGCGTGGAGCGCTCGAACAGCGTCATGTCCAGCATGCGCTTTATCTCGGCCAGGGTCTTGGAGACGGCGGGCTGGGTCACGGCCAGGAACTCGGCGGCACGGCCCAGGTGGCGGAACTGGTCCAGCGCCACCAGCAACTGCAGGTGGCGCAGCTTGAGGTTGGAGCGCAGCACGCGGTCTATCTTGCTCATGGGTCTTCATAGATTCGAGGTTATGAAGCCAGTCTATCTTTTCATTGGATTGTCATGATCAGGCACTGAACAATCGCGCCAGTCAGCCCAAGGCCCGGATCACAGGGCTGCAAAAAGCCAATACAGGAGACAAGCGATGAACACCCCACGCACACGCCATGCAAGCCGGCGCGAATTCGTGCTCGCCACGCTCGGCGCCAGCGCACTGGCCGCCACCGGACCTCTTTTCGCCCAGAACTGGCCCGAACGCCCCATCACCTTCATCTGCCCCTGGCCTGCGGGCGGCACGGCCGACCAATCCATGCGCGCGCTGTGCACCGTGGCCGGCAAGCTGCTGGGCCAGCCGATCGCGGTGGAGAACCGCGCGGGCGCATCGGGAATGATCGGCGCCAAGGCGCTAGCCTCGGCCAGGGCGGACGGCTACACCATCGGCCAGATTCCCATCTCGGTCACGCGCTTTTCGCAACTGGGCAGCCTGCAGGCCGATCCGCGCAAGGACTACACCTACATCGCGCGCACCTCGGGCCAGACCTTCGGCATTGCCGTGCCCGCCCATTCGCCGTTCAAGACGCTCAAGGACTTCGTGGCCGCCGCCAAGGCCAGGCCCGGCCAGGTGACCTATGCCCATGCAGGCGTGGGCGGTGCCACGCATGTAGGCATGGAGGAGTTTGCGGGCGTGGCCGGCATACAGCTCAACCATGTGCCCTACAAGGGCGGCGCCGAGGCACTGCAGGGCGTGCTGGGCGGCCATGTGGATGCGCTGGCCGACTCCAGCTCCTGGGCTCCCCATGTGGAGGCCGGCAAGCTGCGCCTGCTGGCCACCTGGGGCGAGCAGCGCACGGCGCGCTTCAAGGACGTGCCCACGCTGCGCGAATGCGGCTACGACGTGGTGGTCGATGCGCCCAACGGCATTGGCGCGCCGCGTGGCCTGGACCCGGCCGTGGCGGCCAGGCTGCGCGAGGCCTTCCGCGCCGCCGTGGCCAGCCCCGAGTTCAAGTCCGTGGCCGAGAAGCTGGATGCACCGCTGCTGTACCTGGACGGCCCGGACTACGAGAAATACGTCAACACGGTCTATCAAAAAGAGACCGTTTTGATCGACAAGCTCAAGCTGCGCGAATTGATGAAGGGCTGACAGCCCGCGAACCCACACCGATGAAAGCCCCGCATGTCCCGCACCGATAGCCCCCTGCTGCACCTGCATCCCAACGACAACGTGCTGGTCGCCAAGACCGCTCTGTCGCTGGGCCAGGAGATTCCCGAACTGGGCGTGCGCGCCCGCGCCCAGGTGCCTGCGGGCCACAAGATCGCCGCGCGCCGCATCGCAGAGGGCGAGCAGGTGAAGAAGTACGACACCGTGATCGGCGTGGCCATGCGCGAGCTGGAGGCTGGCGACTATGTGCACAGCCACAACCTGCGCATCGTGGACTACTACCGCGACCCGGCCTTCGGCGCCGATGTGCGGCCCGTGGACTATGTGCCCGAGGCGCAGCGCGCCAGCTTCCAGGGCTTTGTGCGCGCTGGCGGCGGCGTGGGCACGCGCAATTTCATCGGCATCCTGTCGTCGGTGAACTGCTCGGCCACGGTGATCAAGCGCATTGCCGCGCATTTCACGGCCGAGCGCATGGCGGCATTCCCCAACGTGGACGGCGTGGTGGCCTTCGCCCAGACCAGCGGCTGCGGCATGTCTTCGCCCAGCGAGCATTTCGATGTGCTGCGCCGCACGCTGGCCGGCTATGCGCGCCACCCGAACCTGGCCGGCGTGCTCATCGTGGGCCTGGGCTGCGAGCGCAACCAGGTCGATGCCCTGGTGGAGTCTCAGGGCCTGAGCGAAGGCCGGCTCATGCGCACCCTGGTGATGCAAGAGGTCGGCGGCACGCGCGTGACCATCGAGGCGGGCATCCGCGCCATCGAAGAGATGCTGCCCGAGGCCGACGCCGCGCGGCGCAGCGCGGTCAGTGCCAGCCACCTGAAGATCGGGCTGGAGTGCGGCGGCTCGGACGGGTTTTCGGGCATCACGGCCAACCCGGCCCTGGGCGCGGCCATGGACATCCTGGTGCGCCACGGCGGCACGGCCATCCTGTCGGAAACGCCCGAGATCCATGGCGTGGAGTTCATGCTCACGCGCCGCGCCATAACACCTGCCGTGGGGCAGAAGCTGCTGGACCGCCTGGCCTGGTGGGAGCGCTACGCGGCCGGCCAGAACGCGCAGTTCAACGGCGTGGTCGGCCACGGCAACCAGGCCGGGGGCCTGGCCAACATCTTCGAGAAATCGCTGGGATCGGCCATGAAGGGCGGCACCACGCCGCTGCGCGCCGTCTACGAATACGCCGAGCCCATCACCGAGCCGGGCTTTGTGTTCATGGACTCGCCGGGCTACGACCCCGTGGCCTCCACGGGCCAGATTGCCAGCGGCGCGCACCTGATCTGCTTCACCACCGGGCGCGGCTCCATGTTCGGCAGCAAGCCCGCACCCACCATCAAGCTGGCCAGCAACACGCCCATGTACCGCCGTCTGGAAGAGGACATGGACATCAACTGCGGCCTGATCGTGGACGGCGAATGCGGCGTGCCCGAGATGGGGCAGCGCATCTTCGCGCAGATCCTGCGCCACGCCAGCGGCGAGCCCACCAAGAGCGAGGCCCTGGGCCTGGGCGACCATGAGTTCGTGCCCTGGCACCTGGGCATCGTGAGCTGAGCGCCCCTTACAACACCTGCATCCACCGATCCCATGCCACTGACCCTGACCCGCTCCGAGCTGCTGCGCAGCGCCAACTTCATCGCCGGCCAATGGACGACCGCGACCGCGACCGCGACCGCGACCGCGACCGCGACGGCGACCACGACGGCCACGCCCGCCGCTCCCGCCCCACGCCTGGCCGTGACCGACCCCGCCACGGGCGCACTGATCACCGAGGTGCCCGACTCCGGCGCCGCCGAGGCCCGCGCCGCGCTGGACGCCGCGCATGCTGCCTTCCCCGCCTGGCGCAGGACGCCCGCCAAACAGCGCGCCGCCATCATCAAGCGCTGGAACGACCTGGTGCTGGCCCACCAGGACGACCTGGGCCGCCTCATCAGCCGCGAGCAGGGCAAGCCCCTGGCCGAAGGCAAGGGCGAGGTCGCCTATGCGGCCAGCTACATCGAATGGTTTGCCGAAGAGGCCACGCGCATGAACGGCGAGATCATTCCCGCACCCGCGCCGGGCCGGCGCATGTTTGCGCTGCGCGAGCCCGTGGGCGTGGTGGCTGCCATCACGCCCTGGAACTTTCCGGCCGCCATGATCGCCCGCAAGATCGCGCCCGCGCTGGCCGCCGGCTGCACCGTGGTCTGCAAGCCCGCGGAAGACACGCCGCTGACCTCGCTGGCCCTGGTGCTGCTGGCCCAGGAGGCGGGGGTGCCGGCCGGTGTGCTCAACATCGTCACGGCCTCGCGCGAGAAGACGCCCGAGGTGGTGGATGTCTGGCTGGACGATGCGCGCGTGCGCAAGATCACCTTCACGGGCTCCACGCCCGTGGGCAAGCATCTGGCGCGGCGCAGCGCCGACACGCTCAAGAAGCTCTCGCTGGAACTGGGCGGCAATGCGCCCTTCATCGTCTTCGAGGACGCCGACATCGATGCCGCCGTCGACGGCTTCATGGCCGCCAAGTTCCGCAATGGCGGCCAGACCTGCGTGTGCCCCAACCGCGTCTTCGTGCACCGCAGCGTGCACGAGGTGTTTGCACAGAAGCTGGCCGCGCGCGTGGCCGCGCTGCACGTGGGCCCGGCCAGCGACCCGGCCTCGCAGATCGGCCCCATGATCAATGCGCGCGCCGTGGAAAAGATCGAGCGCCATGTGCAGGACGCCGTGGCGCGCGGCGCCAGGGTGCTCACGGGCGGCAGGCGCCTGGATGCCCTGGGCGCCAACTACTACGCGCCCACCGTGCTCACGGGCGCCGACGCCTCCATGGCCTGCGCCTGCGAGGAAACCTTCGGCCCCGTGGCGCCGCTCACCGTCTTCGACAGCGAGGACGAGGTCATCGCCGCCGCCAACGACACGCCCTTCGGCCTGGCCGCCTACTTCTACAGCAACGACGCACGCCGCATCTGGCGCATGGCCGATGCATTGGAGACCGGCATCGTCGGCATCAACGAAGGCGCACTGGCCGCCGAGGCAGCGCCCTTCGGCGGCGTCAAGGAATCGGGCTACGGCCGCGAGGGCTCCACCCACGGCCTGGACGACTACCTGCACACCAAGTACGTCTGCCAGGGCCTGCTGGACTGAATCTTTCCCTCCACGAAATCACCGGACACCATGCCAGCCCACAACCCCTTCAAGACCGCCCTGGCCGCAGGCCAGCCCCGCATCGGCCTGTGGCTGTCCATGGCCGACCCCTACCTGGCCGAGGCGGCCGCCACCTGCGGCTATGACTGGCTGCTGATCGACGGCGAGCACGCCCCCAACGACGTGCGCAGCACCCTGTCCGCGCTGCAGGCCGTGGCCCCGCACCCGGCCCAGGCCGTGGTGCGCGTGGTCGAAGGCAGCACGGCCCTGATCAAGCAGATGCTGGACATAGGCGCCACCACCTTGCTCGTGCCCATGGTGGACACGGCCGAACAGGCGCGCGCCGTGGTGGCCGCCACGCGCTACCCGCCGCTGGGCGTGCGCGGCGTGGGCAGCGCCGTGGGCCGCGCATCGCAGTGGAGCGCACGCGCCGACTACCTGCAGGTGGCCGACGACGAGGTCTGCCTGCTGGTACAGGCCGAGACCGTGGCCGCCCTGCACAACCTTGAAGCCATTTGCGCGGTGGACGGCGTGCACGGCGTCTTCATCGGCCCCGCCGACCTGGCCGCCTCCATGGGCCACCGCGGCAACCCCGGCCACCCCGAGGTGCAGGCCGCCATCGAAGCCGCCATGAAGACCATCATCGCCAGCGGCAAGGCGGCCGGCACCCTGACCTCGGACCCCGCCCTGGCCCGCCGCTACCTGGACCTGGGCTGCAGCTTCGTGGCCGTGGGCGTGGATGTGCTGCTGTTTGCGAATGCGGCGCGCAGGCTGCGGGGGCAGTTCGATGATTCGCCAGTGGCCACGCCTGCACAGCAGGCAGCTGCCGCCTATTGAATCAGCCAGCCACCAGCCAGGCCAGCAGCCCCGCCGCCGCTGCAGCGGCGGCCACACGCCGCGCGAACTGCGGCGCATAGGTCAGCAGCAGGCCCAGGGCCAGGGCCGCAAAGGTGAGCAGGCCCAGCCAGGCGGCCACGGCCACCGAGGCATTCCAGCGCAGCAGGCAAGGCGCCAGCGATAGGGCCAGCAGCGCGTAGCCGGCCAGCCGCCAGGCCTTCAGGCGCGCGGGCGTCAGGCCTTCGGTGCCCAGTTGGTCTTGGTGCCGGTCCATGGAAGCGGCGATGACGGCAAAGCCTGCAAAGGCCAGAAAAAAGGCGGCAAGAATCATCATGACGCGCGCTCCAGCGCGGGGGCATGGCTGGCGGCGCGGGCTTGCGTGCGGGGCACTGCAGCCGCTGCCGGCTTGCCGCGCAGCAGCCACCAGGCCACCACGCCGTGGATGGCGGCCAGGCCCAGCATCAGCAGCTCGAAGCTGGCGATGCTCCACTGCCCGTTGGCCAGGGTCTGCACCAGCGATGCGCCGCCCGTCAGCAGGTTGAGCAGGGGCAGCAGCGCGTACAGCACGGCGGCCAGCGCCATCTGCTGCAGCCAGGCATTGCGGTGCGAGACCAGCAGCGGATGCAGCAGGCACAGCAGCCAGATGATGAAGAAGCCGTTGATCTCCCAATCACTGCGCGCCTGCATGGGCACGGGCAGCAGGCGGTTGAGCCAGAAGAAGCCGGCCACGGCCACCGACAGGCCCGCGATGGAGCCCACGTTGAGCACCTCCACCAGACGGTGGCCGAAGGGCGTGCGGCCCAGCTTGCGGCGCTCGGGCATGCGCTTGACCACCCACAGCACCATGCCCGACGCGGCCATGAAGGTGCCGACCACGCCGCTGAGCAGCAGCAGCCAGCGCGTGACGGGCTCAGCAAAGCGGCCCAGGTGCACGCCGGTGATCACGTTGCTGGTGGCGCGCACCCAGGAGATGGCGGGCGCCTCGGGGCTGGCCTGCAACTGGCCGGTCACGCCGTCGAAGCGCAGGGTCTCGGACTGGCCGCGGTTGATGAGGCTCATGCCGCCGCCTTCGCGCAGTTCGACCACCGCGCGCGAGGTGCCGGGCGCGTTGACGGTGATGCTGCCCACGCCGTGCTCAGGCCAGCGGCGTGCGCCCTCGGCCATCATGGGCGCGATATCGGCCAGCGCGGCGGCCTGGCGCTCCTGTTTGCCCCCGCGCGCGCCCGGGCCCTGGTTGGCCGCCTGCCCGCGTGCACCGCGCACATCGGCGAAGTAGGCATTGGTGTCGCCGTTGTAGGCCGCCTGTATGCCCCAGGGCATGAGCATGAACATCAGCAGCACCAGGCCGCTGAAGGTGATGACGATGTGAAACGGCAATGCCAGCACGGCCGTGGCGTTGTGCGCATCCAGCCAGGAGCGCTGGCCCTTGCGCGGGCGGAAGGTGAAGAAGTCCGTGAAGATCTTCTTGTGCGTGATCACGCCCGTGATGATGGCCACGAACATCAGCATGGTGGCGAAGCCCACGATCCAGCGGCCCCAGATGCGCGGCATGGCGTGCAGCTCGAAGTGGAAGCGGTAGAAGAAGTTGCCGGCGCGTGTCTCGCGCGGCTCCAGCTTCTCGCCCGTGGCGGCGTCGATCTCGGCGCGCTTGGTGCCTGCGCGGCCCGTGGCGGCGCCGGGCTCGCGCCAGGATGCGGCCACCGCCACCTGGCGCGGGCCGGGCAGGCCCAGCGTCCAGGTCGTGGCCTCCGGCGCGATGCGCTGCATGGCCTCCAGTGCGCGCTGCGCGGTGTCGGCGTCCTGCACCGAGCCGTGCAGCTCCGGCCGCATCCAGTCGTTGATCTCGTCGCGGAAATAGCTCAGGGTGCCCGTGAAGAACACCGCGTAGAGCAGCCAGCCCAGCAGCAGGCCGCTCCAGGTGTGCAGCCAGGACATGGACTGGCGCAGTCCCTCGGGTTTGCCGTCTGCCCTCATGCGGCGGCTCCGTTCGACAGCATCCAGGCCAGAAGTCCCAGGCCCGCGCCCGGCAGGCCGATCACGGCCCAGGCGCGCCAGGCGCTGGCGCAGCCGAAGGCCCACATGGCCGCCACGGCGTAGATGATGAAGGCCAGCAGGGTCGAGCCCAGCGCCGCATCGACCCGTTCCACGCCCAGCCAGACCATGGCGCGCGCGCCCGTGGCGGCGCAGGCGGCCGACAGCAGATAGCCGCCGCCGATCGCCGCCAAGGCGCGCGAGGCCACGGCCACGCGGTAGCGCAGCAAGGATGGAGAGGACCCTCCCGGGGTCGAGGCTTGCATGGGGATGACCTTTCTTGCGGATCGTTGCCCGTTCCGGACGCCGCGGCCGCAGCGCAGGCCCGGACGGACAAAGGCGCCACAACAGTTCAAGGTCTGTGCGGCGCCGGGCGTTGGCCGCGCGCCTGAAGCACGCTGCCTTTCAAAGAGCGGGAATGATAATGATTTTTATTACCCGAGTCATTTAAAGAAATGCAAAGCCGGCCTCCTGCCACCGGCCCCGGCCATCTCCCTGGCGCCTTTTCCCCTATCGCGCCCGCCCCGCCAGCCAGCGCCCGCCGAACTGGTTGATCACCATGCCCGCCAGCACGGCCAGCGTGCCCATCCACTGCATGAAGGTAGGCCGTTCGCCCAGCAGCAGCATGGCCGAGACCAGGCCCACCACGGGCACCATCAGAGACAGCGGCGCCACCGTGCCGGCCGCATAGCGCTGCAGCAGGCGCGTCCACAGGCCGTAGCCCAGCAGCGTGGCCAGCAGCGCCAGGTACAGGATGGAGGCCACGGCGGTCAGGTCGATCCCCGCCAGTTGCTGCACGACCGTATTCGCGCCATCGGTCCAGACGGCCAGGGCCATCAGCGGCGCAATGGGAAAGATGCTGCTCCAGACGATGAAGGGGAAGGGCTCGTAGGGGCCGCTGCGCGCCGCATAGCGCGTGATCATGTTGGACACGGCCCACATGCAGGCTGCGCCCACGGTCAGCAAAAAGCCGGCCAGCGTCATGGCGTTGTCGCCCTCGCCATGGGCGCTGCCAATGGCAACCAGCCCGCCCAGCGATACCACCAGGCCCAGCCAATGCCACAGGCGCGCGGGCTCGCCCAGCAGGAAGGCGGCCAGCAGCAGTGTGACGAAGGCCTGCGTCTGCAGCACCACCGAGGCCATGCCGGCCGGCATGCCCAGCTTCAGGCCCAGGAACAGCATGCCGAACTGGCCCACGCCCTGCACCAGACCATAGGCGGCCAGATAGCGCCAGCCCACCGACTTGGGCGGGCGCACGAACAGCAAAAAGGGCAGCGACGCCACCACGAAGCGCAGCGCGCTCAGCAGCATGGGCGACAGCGTCAGCAGGCCGAACTTCATGGCCACGAAGTTGGTGCCCCAGATCAGGATGACCAGCAGCGCACGCGCCCAGTCGCCACGGCTCAGGTGCTGCGCGGTCATGCCCTGCCCTCGGTGCAGCGGGGCCTGCAATGGTCAGGGACAGCGGCCGGCAGCACCGGCAAGGAACAGAAAGAAGGCATGGCGGGCAATGGGCAAAAAGAAAAGGGGCGGATCACATCCGCCCCCGGCGTTTGTACCACCGCAGCCCGTGCGCTGCCGGGCGGCCTTGGCTCGGCCCTGCGTTTCAGTCCGCCGCGTAGTCGATGGGATCGTGGGCATGCTGGCGCCCCAGCGCGCCGGCCATGGCCAGGATGAAGGCCAGGCCGCGCCGCACATCGGGCTCGCGTGCCATGCGCATCAGGCCGATCAGGGTGGGCGTTTCCTCCATGGCCTGCACCTGGGCCGCCGCCATGCGCGCGGCATTGCCCGCGGCCCAGGCCCCGCCCACGCCATCCTCGAAGGCCTTGGCGACCTTCTCGACCATGTAGTCGTCTGCCATGTCCACCAGGTCCGCCGTGGCCGACAGCAGATCGACCACGCGGTTCAGGCGCCGGCCCGCCAGCAGCGGCTCCAGCTTGCCCATCAGTTCGGCCAGCCCCTGCAGCGCGGCGTCGTCCTGCAGCAGGCCGCCGGCGGCGGGCTGCGCCACGGGAATGTCGGAAGCGATGTTCATCTCGGTGCTCCTTGTCTTCGTGCTTGGAATGACAATGCAAAGGCCCTGGCCTCAGACCAGGGCGCGGGCCACGGCCCAGTACATGCCGCGGTTGAAGCCCTTGCGCATCATCGAGCCGACCTTGGTCGGCGGCGTGGGCTTGACGTCGACCTGGTAGTCGTACCAAAGCGGCATGCCGCCGTCCAGGCCCATCTGGGCGATGGCCACCACGCGCCCGTCGTAGGCATCGCTGGTGCGGCCGAAGCGGATCTGCGAGGCGATGTTGTTCACCACCACGGGCGACTGGTTGTGGCAGGCGCCGCCGGCCTTGCTCACCGGCAGGTCCACCGTATCGCCCAGCACATAGACATGGCTCTGGCCCAGCACCTGCATGGTCTCGTGGTCGGTGGGCAGCCAGCCTTCGCCATCCTGCGCCTGCGACAGCCCGCAGTCGCGCACGGCCTGCACGGCGCGTATGGGCGGCGTGGCCATGAGGATGTCGAAGTCCTCGGCCTGGCCCTCTTCCGAGTGGGCCACCTTGGCCTCGGGGTCCACGCGCGCCAGCGTGAAGCCGCGCTGGTGGCGAATGCCGCGCTGCTCGAACACCGTGGGCAGGATCTCGCAGGTGTCCTTCTGCAGGAACAGGCAGTTGCGCAGCAGCTGCGAGACCGTGGGATAGGTGTAGACGATCTCCACCTTGTCGCGCACGCCGCGCCGGCGCAGCAGGTCGTCCAGCATCAGCGTGGTCTCTATGGGCGCGATGCCGCACTGGTGCGGCACATTGGGCGTCTTGGGAAAGGTGACGGTGACGAAGATGCGGCCCTTTTCTATGCGCGCCAGCTTGTCGGCCAGCTGCCGCGCGGGCGCGTGCTGGTAGAAGTGGTCGCCGGCCTCGGCCAGGCCTTCGATGCGCTCGGGCGAGGGCACGCAGCCCGTGGAGATCACCAGATGGTCGTAGCCGAAGCGCTTGCCGCTCTTGCAGTGCACGGCCTGCAGCGCGAAGTCGAAACGCTCCACCTCTTCCACCTGGAAGTCGATCTCGGGCCGCAGCAGGCCGCGCTGCCTGCGCCGCAGCTCGTCGCGGAAGAAGGCATTGAAGGCCACGTACATGAAGGCCGGCTTGTAGTAGTGCCAGGGCGAGTTCGACAGCATGGTGATGCGCACCTTGCCTGTGACCACCTCCGGATACAGCTTGCTGACCAGGTGGTTGGCGGTCATGGTGCCGCCAATGCCCCCTCCGATGATCAATATGTGATGCGCCATCCCTGCTACTCCTTGTGCTTTCGCCTCAGTGGAACAACCGCTGGCGCCGCACGGCGCCAGCGCCGGAAAATGCGCCGCTCAGTCAGGCTTGAGCGATCGCCACACCCCGTCCCAGAGCGCGTCGAACAGGGGCTCTATGGGCGTGTCGATGATGCCGTCCAGCCGCAGGCAGATCATGCGGATCGCGCTGCCGTACATCAGGCTGGCCGCCACCATGGGCTCCATCTGGCGGATCTCGCCATCGGTCATGCCGGCGAACACGAAGCCGCGCATGCGCACGAAGGCCGAGGCCGAGCAGATGGCCTGCTCGTCGGGCAGAAACTCGCGGTGGCGCGCATTGACCACGAAGCCCATGGCCTCGGGCTCGGCCTCGGCCAGCCCGAACAGCATGCGCAGCACCTCGCGGCAGCGCTGGGCGCTGCCCGCGTGCCGCTCCTCGATATCGTCGAGCAGCACATTCATGCGCGCCAGCAAATGCCGGTACAGCTCGCGCGCAATGCCTTCCTTGTCGGCAAAGTGGTTGTAGAAGAAACCGATGGACACGCCGGCCTCGGCGCACAGGTCCTGTATCGAGGTATTGAAGAAGCCCCGCTCCACGAACAGCCTGAGCGCCACGCGCAGCGTCTGCACATGGCGCGATCCCGCGTGCGGAAAGAATGTCCAGGCCTCGTCTTGCATGAGAACCGATAGTAGAACGAATCTTCATTCTATTTTCACAAGCACTTGCAAACTACACCAGGGTTTTCCAGAAAAGACGGTACCCAGTGCATCAGCCGCAATGCCTGGCCCATTCCCGGCCATTGCCCTGCGGGGCCGTAGAATCCGCGCGCAGCCATTGGAGACCGAGACAACAATGACGGGCTGCACACGAATCCGACCCAAAGGCCTTTTGCAAATGCAACTCCCCATCCACGTCATCGACGCATTCACATCGGAACGATTCAAGGGCAATCAGGCCGCCGTCATTCCCCTGGATGCATGGCTTGCCGATTCCACGCTGCAGGCCATTGCCGCAGAGAACAATCTCTCGGAAACCTCGTTCCTGGTCTGGAGTGCCGAGCGCGCCGCCTTCGAGATCCGCTGGTTCTCCCCGCTCACGGAGATCGCGTTCTGCGGCCATGCCACGCTGGCAAGCGCCTTCGTGCTGTTCGAGGCCGACCCGGCGCTGCGCAGCATCACGTTCTGGGCCGCTGCCGTGGGCAAGGTCACTGCCATGCAGGAGGATGGCGGACGCATCGTCATGACCTTCCCGCGCCGCGATGCCAAGCCTGTGGATGAAGCGCCGGCCGCGCTGCGCGAAGGCCTGACGCCCGCGCCCACGGCCTATCTTGTGAACCAGCAGGCCTACGTGGCGGTCTACGCCGCCGAGGCCGATGTGCTGGCCGTCAAGCCGGATCTGGAACGCCTGAAATCGCTGGGCCCGCTGGACGTGGTGGTGACGGCGCCTGCGGATGCGGGCGCCTCGTATGACTTCGTCAGCCGCTACTTCTGGCCCGCCAATGGCGGCGAGGAAGATCCCGTCACGGGCTCCATCCATGCGGCGCTTGCGCCTTACTGGGCGGGCAGGCTGGGCAAGAACCGTCTGGTCGGCCACCAGGCCTCGCGCCGCACGGGCACGCTGTTTTGCGAAGTGACCGATGCCAGCGTCGAGGTGGCTGGCCACTGCGCGCGTTACCTGACCGGGACGATCACCGTCTGACTGCGGGCCCGTTCCGATGGAGCCGACCCGGAAGGCACATCAGCGCCGCAGGCAGCGGCCGGCGCCATCGATCAGGCGGGCCATTTCCCTGTCCACGCCCAGGTCGGCGCAATAGGCGCCCGCCCCGCGCAGTGACAGATCCAGAGTGGCAGGCTTGCTCCTGGAAACCTCGGCCCTCAGCCGAAAGCCCGCCACGTTGGGCGCGCCGTAGTCGGCCGTCTCCAGCACGCCCGCCCTGGTGTCGCGGATGGCATGGTCGTGGCCAAGGTGGTAGGCGCCCTCGTTGCCGGCCATGGCTTCGTCAAGGCAGGCAAAGGCCTGCTCGACCGAGGCGCCTTGGGGCAGGACCAGCGACGCGGTTGTGCTGGGACCCAGGGCATCGCACATGCCTGCAGAGATTGCGCAGCCGCTCAACAGGCCTGCAAGGCCCAGTACCCATATCCGCATTCACGCTTCCTTTCCAGAGGCCATGGAATCCGCGGCAGTGTATCGACCCGGCCGCGGCGCCGGGCTCGCAATGCGCAGGGAATAGTCTCTCGCCTTGCCGATACCCCCGAGACACGCAGGTACCATCCGCGCATGAGTACCCACTACGAATCCCTGTCGCAAGCCGACGCCTACCGCGACGCCTTCGACGTGGAAGCGCCCGCGGCCAGCGAGCGCAACATGACGCCGCGCAAGTCCGGCTTTTTCATCCGCAGCGTCGCCGTGGCTGCAGAGGCAGCCGCTGAACAGGCAGAGCCTGCAGCTCCCGACACACCGCCGGCAGCACCCACCACTCCCGCACGCGAGCTGGTTGCCGCCCAATGGGGCCTGGTGCCGCACTGGGTGAAGTCAGCTTCGGACGGCCGGCTGCGCGCGCTCAAGCTGGTGAATGCGCGCTCCGAAACGGTGTCCACGGCCCAGGCCTTCCGCGATGCCTGGCTCAATGGCCAGCGCTGCATCGTGCCCATGGCCGCCTTTTTCGAGGATGACTACCGCAACGGCAAGGCCCTGCCCACGCGCATCTCGCGCATCGACGGCAAGCCCATGGGCGTGGCCGGCGTGTGGGCGCAGTGGACGGGCCCGGACGGCGAGGTGCTGCTGAGCTACGCCCTGCTCACGGTCAACGCCAACAGCCATGCGCTGCTGCACCGCTACCAGCAGCCCGGCGCGGAAAAGCGCATGCCGGCGATTCTCAACGAGGGCGCCTACGACGCCTGGCTCAACGCGCGCGTGGAAAAGGCGCGCGAGTTCATGCGCCAGTACCCGTCCAACTGGCTCACCGCAAATCCGGTGGAGCGCAAGGCCGACAAGCGGCCTCCAGGCCTGATGGGCTGACGGGCTGACGGGCTGGCGCATGGCCCTTGTCCCGCGCGCTACGGCGCCTTGGGCAACGCGTTGATGGAGCGCAGGATGTCGCGCGTGATGTCCTGGCGCTTGGGCAAGTCGGCCAGCCGGTGGGGCGTGTCCATGTTCATGGCGAAGAACACAGGGCCGGCCGGCCATTCCACCCAGCCCACCCACCAGCCGATACGGCCCGTCCAGCCGGTTTTGGCGCGCAGTATCCAGTCCGGGCCGGCCTCGTTGATCATCACGTCCTTCACCAGCCGCTGGTGCTCCACCGGCAATGACAGCCGATTGCGGTACAGCCGCTGCAGGAAGGCCACCTGTTCCAGTGCCGAGATGGCCAGGTCGCCCTCCACCCAGAACGGCGCCTCGCCCGTGGCCAGCGCATTGCCGTAGTCGATCTTGCGCATGTAGGCAGCCTCACGCGCGCTGCCAAGCTCCCTGGCAAAGCCTTCGTACACCCACAGGGTGGAGTTGCGCATGGCCGAGCGCAGGTCCTGATCGGCATTCCAGGCCGGCAACTGGCGCTTCACGCCATCCCAGGGAATGCGCTGGAATTCATCGCGCAGCAGCCCGGCGTCCAGTGCGAACAGGCTGTGCGGGATCTTGAAGGTGGAAGCGGGCGAGTAGCGCCGCGCCGCGCGGTCACGGTTGTGGACGTAGACGGCTTCGGCCTGGCCTCTGGCATCGACCACGACGATGCTGCCATCGACCTTGGCATCGGCAAAGAAGCGGTCCCACTCGGGCTTGTCCTGCAGTTCGGCAGCCGCCAGAGCCGCCTGTGACAGACAGGCGAGCAGCGCGGCGCACATCAGATTTCTTCGATTCATGCAGGCAGTTTAAGAGCTGCACCACCGCACGGCGATGGTGCACCGCCTGCCCGGCTGCCCTGTTTTGACTCGCGGTTTTCCCGTTTTGGTGTTCCAGCCGCATCGCGCGGGCCCCAAGGGCCCCGTGTGCGCTGGCACGACTTGTGCAAGGCCGCTGCAGGCCGGCCAATGCAGCCATGGCGGCAAAGGCAGACGGCCCCATGACCACAACAAACAAGGGAGTCATTGCATGCACAGGTGCGCACGGGCATTGAGAACATTGGTGGGGGGAGGATGGGTCGCGGTCCTGGGTGCGGCGCAGACGGCGCAGGCGGCCGAGCAGGCGATCACGCGGCCGTCGCTGGTGGCGGTGGAATCCATCAGCGCCGTGGACACGGTCTGGCTGATGACGGCCACGGTGCTGGTGCTGCTGATGACGCTGCCCGGCATTGCGCTGTTCTATGCGGGGATGGTCCGCCGCAAGAACGTGCTCAACACCATGGCCAGCGTGGTGGCGATTGCCTGCCTGGTGAGCATTCTGTGGTTTGCACTCGGCTATTCGCTGGCCTTCACGCCCGGCAATGCGTGGATAGGCGGTGATTCGCGCGCCTGGTTCGCGGGGCTGGATTTCAACGCCGCCAAGGGCCTGGTGGCCGTGAGCCATCTGGCGCCGCATGTGCCTGAAGCAGCCTATGCCATGTTCCAGCTGGCCTTTGCCGTGATCACCGCCGCCTTGCTGGTGGGCGCCTGGGTGGAGCGCATGCGCTTCGGTGCCATGCTGATCTTCGTGGGCCTGTGGAGCCTGCTGGTCTATGCACCGGTGGCGCACTGGGTATGGGAGCCCGGGGGCTGGCTGGCGCGCATGGGCGCGCTGGACTTTGCCGGGGGCACCGTGGTGCATGTGAACGCGGGCGTGGCCGGCCTGGTCTGCGCCTGGTTCCTGCGGCCGCGCCGCGGCTACGGGCACGAGCCCTTCGAGCCCTACAACCTGGCCTTGACCATGATGGGCGCGGCCCTGCTGTGGATGGGCTGGTTCGGCTTCAACGCCGGCTCATCGCTGGCCGGGGACAGCCGGGCGGCGCTGGCGCTGGCCGTCACCCACATTGCCGCCAGCGCGGGCGCCCTGGCCTGGTCGCTGGCCGAGTATGTGGTGCGCGGCAAGGCCACGCTGCTGGGGCTGTGCTCGGGGCTGGTCGGCGGCCTGGTGGCGATCACGCCGGCAGCGGGTTTCGTGACGCCGCTGTCGGCGCTGTGCATCGGCCTGATCGCCGGTGTCGCCTGCTACTGGGGCGCCACGGGCCTCAAGCGGCTGCTGGGCGCGGACGATTCGCTGGATGTGTTTGGCGTGCATGGCGTGGGCGGCATCGTGGGCTCGCTGCTCACCGGCGTGTTTGCCAGCCCGCAGATCGGCGGCGTGCAGGGCAGCGTGCTCACCCAGGCCGTGAGCGTGCTGGCCGTGGCCTTGTTCACGCTGGTGGCCACGGCCGTGCTGCTGTGGTTGCTGGACATGCTGATCGGCCTGCGCGTGGACGAGGAAAGCGAGCTGCAGGGCCTGGACCTGGCGCTGCACCGCGAACGCCTGAGTGGATGAACGGCCGGGCCGCAAAGCGGCCCGGCGCCCGATGATCGTCAAACCGAAGGAGTGCCCACTACATGCCCGAAAGCGAACTCCTGGCCATCGCCGCGCACCTGCATGTGCTGCTGCGCAGAAGCTGCGGCCGCGTGACCGATACCGAATGGCTGGCGGCCAATGCCGAGTACGCCGCCGAAATCATCCGTTTTTCCCGGGAGCAGGAAGGGACGCGCAGCACGCCCGAACTGGTGGACTGGACCCATCGCTTCGAAGCGGCCTGGAATGCCGCGCTGGCTGGGCCCGCCGAGCGCTCGCCGCTCATGCAGCGCGCCGGCGAGCTGATGCGCCAGCGCGCGGAAAACCGCAAGTACGTGGGCACGCTGCGCTAGCGTCTTGCCTGATCAGGCCGGTGGAGCAGGCACGGAGTGCAGCAGCACGGGCGCGTCGCCATCGCCGTTGACGCTTTCCATCTGCACGCCAAAGCCCCACAGGCGCGCTGCGTGCTTGAGCACTTCCAGCGCATCGTCGGACAGGGGCCGGCCCTGGTAGCGCGTGTGGCGCAGGGTCAGGCAGCGGTCGCCGCGCAGGTTCACGTTCCAGACCTGGATATTGGGCTCGCGCGCGCCCAGGTCGTACTGCTGCGACAGGGTCTGGCGCAGGGTGCGGTAGCCGTCGTCGTCGTGGATGGCGCTGACCAGCAGTTCGCGTTCGCTGGCATCGTCATGGATGGAGAACAGGCGCATGTCGCGCATCAGCTGCGGGCTCAGGTACTGGCCGACAAAGCTCTCGTCCTTGAAGTTCTGCATGGCATGGTGCAGCGCCGGCAGCCAGGGCGTGCCTGCCAGGTCGGGGAACCAGCGGCGGTCTTCCTCGGTCGGGTCCTGGCAGATGCGGCGGATGTCGCGGTACATGGCAAAGCCCAGCGCATAGGGATTGATGCCGCTGTAGGCGCGGTGTCCGGCCGGGGGCTGGTAGATGACGTTGGTGTGGGAGGACAGCCATTCGATCATCACGCCGTCGGTCAGCCAGCCTTCGTCGTACAGGGTGTTGAGCAGGGTGTAGTGCCAGAACGTGGCCCAGCCCTCGTTCATCACCTGGGTCTGGCGCTGCGGGTAGAAGTACTGGGCGATCTTGCGCACGATGCGCACGATCTCGCGCTGCCAGGGCTCCAGCAGCGGGGCGTTCTTCTCGATGAAGTACAGCAGGTTTTCCTCGGGCTCCTTGGGAAAGCGCTCGCTGTGCTGCGCCGCGCTGTCCTTGCCCGGGCGCGCCGGCAGGGTGCGCCACAGCTCGTTGACCTGCTGCTGGGCATAGGCCTCGCGCTGCTCGCGCTCGGCCCGCTCGCGCGCCAGGCTTTTCTTGGAGGGGCGGCGGTAACGGTCCACGCCCAGGTTGGACAGGGCGTGGCAGGAGTCCAGCCATTGCTCCACCGTCGTCAGGCCATGGCGCTCCTCGCACTGGGAGATGAAGTCGCGCGCATAGACCAGGTAGTCGATGATGCTGCCCGCATCCGTCCACATGCCGAACAGGTAGTTGTTCTTGAAGAAGCTGTTGTGGCCGTACGCCGCATGGGCGATCACCAGGGCCTGCATGGCGGTGGTGTTCTCCTCCATCAGATAGCTGATGCAGGGATTGGAGTTGATGACGATCTCGTAGGCCAGGCCCATGTGGCCGCGCCGGTAGCGCCGCTCCGTCGCCATGTACTCCTTGCCATAGCTCCAGTGGCGGTAGCCCACGGGCATGCCCACGCTGGCGTAGGCGTCCATCATCTGCTCGGCCGAGATCACTTCCAGCTGGTTGGGATAGGTGTCCAGGCCATAGCGTTCGGCGGCGGCCGCAATCGCTGCGTGATAGCGCTCGATGAGCTCGAAGGTCCAGTCGCTGGGATCGGGCAGAGGCTCGGCTGGCCGCGCCCCCGCCGGCAGCGGCGCGGAGGGCACGATGCGCTGGACCCGGTCGCTGGCCAGATGGGATTTCCACTGCGGCGTGGCATGGCGGGGCGCCAGCACGGGATAGTGAGAGAGGTTCATACCGATACCCCCTCTTTCTTGAACAGGTCGCGGAACACGGGATAGATCTCGCTGGCGTCCGACACCTTGCGCATGGCGAAGTGCGAGAACAGCGGCAGCACCTGGCTGTATTCCTGCCACAGGCTCTGCTCTTCCTGCACCACCTGCACATAGGCGAAGTAGCGCACCAGCGGCAGGATTTTCTCGACCAGCAGGTTGCGGCAGTTGGAGCCGTCGTCGCCGAAGTTGTCGCCATCGCTGGCCTGGGCCACGTAGATGTTCCAGTCCGCGGACGGATAGCGCGCGCGGATGATCTGGTCCAGCAGCACCAGCGCACTGCTGACCACCGTGCCGCCGCTTTCCTGGGAGTGGAAGAACTCGTCCTCGCTGACCTCGGCCGCCTGCGTGTGATGGCGGATGAAGACGATGTCGATCTTCTCGTAGTGCCGCGTCAGGAACAGGTACAGCAGGATGAAGAAGCGCTTGGCCAGGTCCTTGCGGTCCTGGTCCATGGAGCCGGACACATCCATCACGCAGAACATCACGGCCTGGCTGATGGGCGCAGGCACGCGCGTGCGGTTGCGAAACCGCAGGTCGATGGGGTCGAGAAAGGCCACCGTGCCCATGCGCAGCTTCAGCGCATCGATGCGCTGCTGCAGCTCGGCCGCCGCCTCGCTGGTGCCATCGTCCTGCGCCAGCAGCGCTTGCAGCTGCTCCTCCAGTGCCTTGAGTTCGCGGTGCGGCGCCTTGGTCAGCGCAATGCGCCGGCCCAGGGCGCCGCGCATGGTGCGCAGCAGGGCCAGGTTGTGCGGCGTGCCGTCGTGGCTGTAGCCGGCGCGGCGCGTCTTGTACTGCATGGTGTTGCCGATGTGGGTGCGCAGCAGCCGCGGCAGGGCCAGGTCTTCAAAGAACAGTTCCATGAACTCTTCCTTGGTCAGGGTGAAGGTGAAGTCGTCCTCGCCCTCGCCGCTGTCGCTGGCCTGGGAGCCGCCACCGCCTGCGCCGCCCTGCGGCCGGGCAATGCGGTCGCCGCGCACATGCTCGGTGTTGCCCGGGTGCACCGTGTCATGGACGCCGCCCTGCCCGTGGTGGAACACGGGCTCGCGGATGTCCTTGCGCGGGATGGAGACGCTCTCGGACTCCTCCATGTGGCGGATGCCGCGCTTGTCCACCGCGCGGCGCACCGCCTCGGCGATCTGCGCCTTGTAGCGGCGCACGAAGCGCTCGCGGTTGCCCACCGACTTGTTCTTGCCGGCCAGCCTGCGATCGATGATTTGCAATGCCATCTGTTCCCCCCAGCCCGGGCGCGCCGAAGGGCGGCGCACCCACCCGTCAGTTGCTCTTGCGAACGCGCAGGTACCACTCGCACAGCAGGCGCACCTGCTTGGACGTATAGCCCTTGGCCTCCATCCGGGTGACGAAGTCCTCGTGCTTGCGCGCGTCCTCGGCACTGGCCTTGGCATTGAAGCTGATCACGGGCAGCAGCTCCTCGGTATTGGAGAACATCTTCTTCTCTATCACCACGCGCAGCTTCTCGTAGCTGGTCCAGCTGGGGTTCTTGCCCTGGTTGTTGGCCCGCGCGCGCAGCACGAAGTTGACGATCTCGTTGCGGAAGTCCTTGGCATTGGCAATGCCCGCGGGCTTCTCGACCTTCTCCATCTCGGCGTTGAGCGCGTTGCGGTCGAAGGCCTCGCCGGTATCGTTGTCGCGGTACTCGCTGTCCTGTATCCAGTAGTCGGCGTAGGTGACGTAGCGGTCGAAGATGTTCTGGCCGTACTCGCTGTAGCTCTCCAGATAGGCCGTCTGGATTTCCTTGCCGATGAACTCGGCATAGTGCGGCGACAGGTATTCCTTGATGTAGCTGGTGTACTTGGTCTCCAGCTCGGCAGGGAACTGCTCGCGCTCGATCTGCTGCTCCAGCACATACATCAGGTGCACCGGGTTGGCCGCCACCTCGGTGCTGTCGTAGTTGAAGACCTTGGACAGGATCTTGAACGCGAAGCGCGTGGAGATGCCCGACATGCCCTCGTCCACGCCCGCATAGTCGCGGTACTCCTGGAAGCTCTTGGCGCGCGGGTCCGTGTCCTTGAGGCTTTCGCCGTCATAGACCTGCATCTTGCTGAAGATGCTGGAGTTCTCGGGCTCCTTCAGCCGCGTGAGCACGGCGAACTGGGCCATCATCTTGAGCGTGCCGGGCGCGCATACGGCGCTGGCCAGGGACGACTCGCGGATCAGCTTCTCGTAGATGCGCACCTCCTCGGAAACGCGCAGGCAGTACGGCACCTTGACGATGTAGACCCGGTCCAGGAAGGCCTCGTTGTTGCGGTTGTTGCGGAAGGCCTTCCACTCGCTCTCGTTGCTGTGGGCCAGCACCATGCCGTCGAAGGGAATGGCGCCAAAGCCTTCCGTTCCCTTGTAGTTGCTCTCCTGCGTGGCCGTCAGCAGCGGGTGCAGCACCTTGATGGGCGCCTTGAACATTTCCACGAACTCCAGCAGGCCCTGGTTGGCCAGGCACAGGCCTCCCGAGTAGCTGTAGGCGTCAGTATCGTCCTGGGCAAAGTTCTCCAGCTTGCGGATGTCCACCTTGCCCACCAGGCTGGAGATGTCCTGGTTGTTCTCGTCGCCGGGCTCGGTCTTGGCAATGCCCACCTGCCTGGAGATGCTGGGATAGCGCTTGACCACGCGGAACTGGCGGATGTCGCCGCCCAGCTCCTCCAGACGCTTGACGGCCCAGGGCGACAGCACATGGTTGAGGCAGCGCCGAGGAATGCCGAACTGCTCCTCCAGCAGCGGCCCGTCCTCCACGGGGTCGAACAGGCCCAGCGGCGACTCGTTCACGGGCGAGCCCTTGAGGGCGTAGAACGGCACCTTCTGCATCAGGTATTTGAGGCGCTCGGCGATGGAGCTCTTGCCACCGCCCACGGGGCCCAGCAGATAGAGGATCTGCTTGCGCTCTTCCAGGCCCTGGGCCGCATGGCGGAAGAAGCTCACCACCTGCTCGATGGAGTCTTCCATGCCGTAGAACTCGGCGAAGGCCGGATAGCGCCGGATAACCTTGTTGGCAAACAGCCGCGACTGGCGTGGATCATTGCGCGTGTCCACCATTTCAGGTTCGCCGATGGCTGCCAGCATGCGCTGGGCAGCACCTTCGTAAGCCATGGGATCGCGCTGGCACAGGGCGAGAAATTCGTCCAGCGACATCTCTTCTTCGCGAAGGCGAACGTAACGTGCAGCCGAGTTGCTGATGACATCCATACGACCTCTCCCGGCGGCACCCGAGGGCGAACAGTGCCGCGAAGTTGCAAGGCATTCGCTACCGTGTGGAACTGTTGTAGCACCTTGCATCGGCTTTGAATAGCTCATACGTCCCACATGTCTGCATTGCGCGCGAGGTCACAATGTCAGGTTCCTGGACTACCCCGCTTTTTGCGGCGCCGGGACAGGGGCTTGAGCCAGCCGGGCCTGCAGCAAGGCCCGTGAATACAGCGCCTGACGCTCCCACTTTTGACAAATGATAGTCCGCACTCACACAGCGGCACAGGCCCGAATTCAGAACCGATGTCTCCTGCCGACAACCCCCTACTTGCCGCCGGTCGCCCATCGCGCAAACTGGCTGCCGTGACGCCGATGCACCTGCTGCGGGCCATGTGCCTGGTGCTCGGCCTGCTCCTCGCCCTGCTGGCACCGGGCCCGGCCAAGGCCGCACCGGCAGCAGGCCCTTTGGGTGCCTTGCAGGGCACGCTGGGCGGTGGCTCCGCGTCCGACAAGGAACGAAGCAACGCCATTCAGGCACAACTGGATGCCGCCGCATCGGCCACAAAGGAAGCCGATGCGCTGGCGCAGGAACTGGACCGCCTGCGCGCCAGGGCACGCACGCCCGTGCCTGCCCTGCCCGCGCCGCTGAGCGACGAGCAGCTGGGCAGCCTGTTCGATCGCTGGAAGGAACGCGTTCCCGCCAACGCCAGCCAGGAAGTGCTGGAACGCCTGCTGGCCGATGAGCGCGATGCCATCGCCGCACTCAAGGTGGGCATCGAAAAATCCGCGGCCGACCAGGCCAACCTGGTCTCGCAGCCCGGCCCGGGGCGGATCGATCTGTCCATCCTCCAACAACGCGCGCAGGAAAACGCCGAGCCCGTGACCGCCGAGCCCGGCGAAGCCCCCGACCTCACCCAGGCCCGCCAGGCACGGCGCAGCGCAGAGCACCGCCGCGCCCTGCTGGAGCTGGCGCTGCGCCAGGAAGAGCAGTCCACCATCGAAGCCCGCCAGCGCCTGCTGGCCGCCCAGCTGCAGGCCCAGCGCCGCGAGCTGCTGGAGCGCATGCCGCGCGCCGCCTGGCTGACCCAGCGCATTGCCGAGCGCAGCCGCCAGCAACTGGAGCAGCAGGTGCAGGAGATGGAGCTGGCCGCCCAGCACGCTTCCGCCGCCGATCCCGCCATACGCGACCTGGCCCAGCGCAATGCGGCGCTGGCCGCGCAGATCCTCAAGAACTCCAATGAACTGGCGCAGGAGCGCAAGACCCTGGCCAATGACGAATATGTCCGCGACCAATTGAGCGCCACGCTGCGCGACACCCAGGCACGCCTGCGGCTGGGCGGTGGCAGTGCGGCCGTGGGCCAGTGGCTGTGGCAGCAGCGCGTGGAGCTGTCCTCCGGCAACACCTTGCAGTCCAGGCACCGCGCCGTGCAGCGCCAGCTGGCCGAGCTGCGGCTGATGCTATTCAACTCCAGCAAATGGCGCCAGAACCCCGGCGCGGACACGGCGGCACAGGCCCCGGCCGACGCTGCGGATGCAGGCGGCGTGGCGGCACCTGAACCTGCCGCCAGCGCCACCACGGCCAGCAATGCATCCACCTCGGCACAGCAGACCGCCCTGCTGGCCCGGCAGGTGGCGCTCACCGATCAATTGCAGCCCGTTTTGCTGCGCCGCATTGCCGTGCTGGAGCAGACCGATGAAGCCCTGCGCGCCGCCCTGCGCAGCGGCAACGAACTGCGCCAGGTGCTGGACAAGGAACTGCTGTGGTTCCCCAGCCACCGCCCCATGGACCGCACCTGGCTCAGCGAGTGGCAGGCGCTGGAGCAGGACATCGAAGGCAGCAGCTCCCCCTGGAAGACCGCGCGCGCCCTGGCCGCCAGCATCTGGAACGATCCCTGGGCCTTTGGCGCCGTCGGCCTGATCGTGGCCCTGCTGCTGGGCCTGCGCCGCTACGCGCTGCGCCAGCTGCAGTCCATCGCCGTGCGCGTGGGCGACTTCATGCGCGACAACTTCGGGCTGAGCCTGCTCGCGCTGGGCTGGAGCCTGCTCTACACCTTGCCCTGGAGCTTTGCAGCCGCGGCGCTGGGCAGCCTGCTGCAAGGCCCCGAAACCGTGGGCACGGCGCTGGAGCCGCTGGGCGCCACCCTGGTCCAGCTCAGCGATTTCATCTTCGTGGCCACCTTGCTCAACGCCCTGTTCTGCCCAGGCGGGCTGGCACTGGCCCACTTCGGCTGGCCGGCCGCCCGCGTGCAGATGCTGCGCCAGATGGTGCGCCGCGCCGCCTGGCTGATCGTGCCTGCCGAACTGCTGGGCGGCCTGGCCTTCTACAGCCATGACAACCACGCCATCAGCACCTGGGGCCGCATCTCCATCCTCATGCTGTCACTGGGCCTGGCCTGGATGGCCTGGCTGTACTTTCGCCGTGTCATGCAGCAAAAGCGGCCCGGCATCCACTGGGGCCAGATCGTCAGCGTGGTGCTGATGCTCATGCTCAGCGCGCTGGCCGTGGGCATCGTGCTCGGCTATGTCTACACGGCCACCGAATTCATCCAGGCCCTGATGGCCAGCTTCGTGTTCCTGGGCGCGGTCGAGGTCGTGGTCAACCTGCTGCGGCGCTGGCTGCTGCTGGGCGAGCGACGCCTGGCGCTGAACCGGCTGCGCGAAGCCGCCAGACTGGCGCAGAGCGGCTCGGGCGTGGACACCGGCAAGGCACCCACCGACGAAGCCACTCAGATGGCCCTGGTCACCGTGGGCGCCCAGGCGCACAGGCTGCTGGGCCTGCTGCAGCAGGTGCTGGTCGTGCTGACCCTCGTCTACGCCTGGCTGCCCGTGCTGCCTGCGCTGCTGCGCTCGGAAGGCGTGGTGCTCTGGTACACCACCAACACCGGCGCCGACGGCATCGCGCATGCCGCCCCCGTGAGCCTGATGGATGCGCTGCTGGGCGTGATGATCCTGCTGCTCACCTTCAGCTTTGCACGCAACCTGCCGGGCCTGCTGGAAGTGACGCTGTCGGCCTCCAACCGCATCAGCAGCTCCGCGCGCTACACCCTGGCCACGCTGGCGCGCTACGCCATCACCATCGCGGGCACGGTCAGCGCCTTCACGCTGCTGGGCCTGCGCTGGGGCCAGCTGCAGTGGATGGTCGCCGCGCTCACCGTGGGCCTGGGCTTCGGCCTGCAGGAGATCTTCGCCAACTTCGTCTCGGGCCTGATCCTGCTGGTGGAGCGGCCCTTCCGCGTGGGCGATGTCATCACCATCGACACCCTCACCGGCACCGTCACGCGCATCCGCACGCGGGCCACCACGGTGCTGGACTTCGACAACAAGGAAATCGTCATCCCCAACAAGACCTTCATCACGGGCCAGGTGACGAACTGGACCTTGAGCGACGACGTGACCCGCCTGGTGATCGACGTGCCAGTGGCCCACGGCAATGACCCCGAGCGAGTGCGCGACATGCTGCTGGGCATTGCCAGGGAACACCCCCAGGTGCTGCGCGAGCCCGAGCCCAACTGCTGGTTCATGGCGCTGGAAGGCAACGGCCAGCGCTTCGAGTTGCGCGCCTACGTGGGCAAGGTCGAAGACCGCCTGCCCGTGCGCCACGACCTCAACCGCCGCGTCAACGACCGGCTCAAGGACGCTGGCATTGCCGTGGCCTTCCCGCAACTGGACCTGCATGTGCGCAACATGCCCGCCCATGCACCGGGGCAGGCACCGGGGCAGGCATCTGGGCAGACCCCACCCCATCCGACGGCATGAGGCCGACAAGTCCCCCGGTTCCACGCGCACAGAGCGGCATTGCCCCGCTCGCGGTCAGAACACTTCCCAGTTCTCGTCCACACGCTCGCCCGCATTGCGCAGCGGGGTGGCCTTGGCAGGCGCTGCAGCAACCCTGGGTGCCGCTGCGGACGCCCTCGTCCGCTGGCCGCCCTTGCTGCCTGCGGCGGCCGGCGCTGGCGCCTGGGCGGGTGAGGACGCGGGCAGGGACACGGACGAGGACACCCCGTCCAGCTTGAACAGACTGACCAGATCGACCAGCCTGGCAGCCTGCGCGTTCAAGCTTGCGGCAGCCGCCGCCGATTCCTCGACCAGGGCCGCATTCTGCTGCGTGACCTGGTCAAGCTGTACGACGGCATCGCCCACCTGCGCCACACCGTCGGCCTGCTCGGCCGTGGCCGCGCCTATTTCGCCGATCAGGTCGGCAACGCGCTGCGCCTGCTGGACGATGTCCTTCATCGCGGAACCCGTCTCGCCCACCAGGCCCGAGCCCTCGTCCACCTTGGACACGCTCTCGCCTATCAGGGCCTTGATCTCCTTGGCTGCCCCCGCGCTGCGCTGGGCCAGGCTGCGCACTTCGGATGCCACCACGGCAAAGCCGCGCCCCTGCTCGCCGGCCCGCGCTGCCTCCACGGCGGCATTGAGCGCCAGGATGTTGGTCTGGAAGGCAATGGAGTCGATCACGCCGATGATGTCCTCGATCTTCCGGGAACTGGCGGTGATCTGCTCCATGGTGGCCACAACGCGATCCACGATCTTGCCGCCGCCGGTGGCCGCCTGGCTCGACGAAGCGGCCAGCTGGGTGGCGGTACGCACCGTATCGGCATTGAGCTTGACGGTGGCGTTCATCTCCTCCATGGAGGCGGCGGTCTGCTCCAGGTTGCTGGCCTGCTCTTCCGTGCGCTGGCTCAGGTCCGCATTGCCCGAGGCAATCTGGCTGGCGCCGGTCGCGATGGATTCGCTGCTTTGCCGCACATCGGCAACCACGCGCGCCAGACCGGCCCGCATGTCCTCCATGGCGCGCAGCAGGCTGGAGGTGTCGCCGGGCGCCAATTGCACCCGCACGGACAAATCGCCCTGCGCGATCTGGCGTGCCACCCCGGCGGCATAGGAGGGCTCTCCGCCCAGTTGCTGCTTGACCGTCCTGGTGATCATCCAGGCCACCAAACCGCCCAGCGCGGCGGCCAGCAGCGTCAGCACCAGCATGGCCACGCCGTCTTCGGCCACGCGGCGCAGCGAGCCGTCCACCGTGGCCTGCGTCTGTGCCTTCTGGTAATCGACCAGTGCCTCGACCGCATCGAAATAGGTCGTCTGCAAGGAGCGCAGGCGCCCCATGATCAGATCCCTGGCGGCATCGCCCTGGTTGGCCAGGCCCAGGTCCCCGGCCTGGCGCATGGTCTCCACGAAAGGCTGGCGCGCCTGACGTATGTCCGCAAAGAGCCGGCGCGCCTGCTCGGTCTGCAGGCGCTGGTCCAACTCCTTCATGACCAGGCCGTTCCTGGCAACCACCTCATCCAGCCGGCGGCTCTCCTCGGCCATCTGCGCCGGATCGGTGATCAGCGCCAGATTGCGCACCACCCGTGCCGACGCGTTGGCGTTGTCCTTGAGCGATTGCAGCCGGGCCAGATTGCCCATGCGGTCCTCGGCCAGCACGCGCAACTGCTCGCCCTGGTCACGCAACTTCATCCAGCCGAAGGCCGCCACGCATACGCAAACCACGATCACCGCGAAAAAACCCATGCCCAGCATGGTTCCCAACTTCATACGCCTCAGAAAACCCACGTCGCTCTCCCTCGAACCACCTACGCAAACCGGCCAGACTGCTGGCACGGAAGAAACACATTCAGGAACAAATTTGACAATTTGAATCAGTCGTGTCGCCTTCCCAAACCCTGCACATCCAGTAGGACAGCGCCTTGCCGGCATGCAGGGATCGGGCTGCCAGCCATTGCCCGAACCCGTCATTTCGCGCTTGATGGCCATGTTTAAATCCACGCGCCCGCACGGGGCGCGACACTACCTGTACAGCACGATCCGCGACCTCTCGCAGTTTCAATCCACGCGCCCGCACGGGGCGCGACCAGTCCAGCCCAACGAGGCCAAAGCGACAGTGATGTTTCAATCCACGCGCCCGCACGGGGCGCGACCAGTCCAGCCCAACGAGGCCAAAGCGACAGTAATGTTTCAATCCACGCGCCCGCACGGGGCGCGACGCGTGCGTGCCGTAGGGCATCCCGGCGTACTTGCCGTTTCAATCCACGCGCCCGCACGGGGCGCGACTGCGTGTCCAGTTCAGGGTTGCGCCCACGATTGATGTTTCAATCCACGCGCCCGCACGGGGCGCGACGACATCAACGTCACCGGCATGGTGTTCGATGACCTGTTTCAATCCACGCGCCCGCACGGGGCACGACTGGGCTGATAGCCCCCCTGCCCTATCGAGAACTCGTTTTAATCCACGCGCCCGCACGGGGCGCGACGAGCCATTCGCTCAAAGGCATTCCTGAGAGCTTGTTTCAATCCACGCGCCCACACGGGGCGCGACCGCGGTCATCAGCTTGCCGATGCTGGAGCAGCGGTTTCAATCCACGCGCCCGCACGGGGCGCGACGGCTATAGCCCGTGTCGTCCTGGGCACGGCGGATGTTTCAATCCACGCGCCCGCACGGGGCGCGACCTGGATTATGGATTTTGATTTCGGGAATGGTTGGTTTCAATCCACGCGCCCGCACGGGGCGCGACACAGCTCCTTGCCCAGCTTGCCGGTGTCCCGGTCGTTTCAATCCACGCGCCCGCACGGGGCGCGACGGCGCTGCTCGATGTGATGCGGGAGGTCGGATGCTGTTTCAATCCACGCGCCCGCACGGGGCGCGACGACGGCGCTTTGCGTGATGCCCACCAAGTCGCTGTTTCAATCCACGCGCCCGCACGGGGCGCGACCGACTGCGAACGTGCCCCGTGTGTTCGAGCGAAAGTTTCAATCCACGCGCCCGCACGGGGCGCGACGCGGCGCGGATGTGCGGCCCGTGCTGATGTTCGTGTTTCAATCCACGCGCCCGCACGGGGCGCGACCGCGACAGTTCCGAATAGACAACGGCCTGACCTTGTTTCAATCCACGCGCCCGCACGGGGCGCGACCACCACCAGATGCAGGCTGATGAGGAGGGTGATGTTTCAATCCACGCGCCCGCACGGGGCGCGACAGTCCAGGGCGCAGGACGTCTCACCCATGATCGTGTTTCAATCCACGCGCCCGCACGGGGCGCGACGTACATCGAGCGCTTGGACTGGCAAGATTGCATGTTTCAATCCACGCGCCCGCACGGGGCGCGACCAGAGCGAGGCGCTGCATTCCGCATGGGAAATGGTTTCAATCCACGCGCCCGCACGGGGCGCGACATGTCGTGAAAGGCGCCGCCGAGATGGTGGGGCTGTTTCAATCCACGCGCCCGCACGGGGCGCGACCCGCTGCACCAGCACCTGCCGCCGAATTCGATGTTTCAATCCACGCGCCCGCACGGGGCGCGACGCCCACACGTCGTTGTCGCTGTCGAGGCCGATGCGTTTCAATCCACGCGCCCGCACGGGGCGCGACGAAGATGGACTTCGAGGTTTTTGCGAGAGTCGTGTTTCAATCCACGCGCCCGCACGGGGCGCGACGGCATGGGGTGGCCTCCTTTGCGGGATCAGCGGGTTTCAATCCACGCGCCCGCACGGGGCGCGACGGCCCTGCAGGTGGCCCAGAAGACCCTGGGCGTGTTTCAATCCACGCGCCCGCACGGGGCGCGACAGCCGTTGCTGGATCACTTCCAAGCCCAAGACAAGTTTCAATCCACGCGCCCGCACGGGGCGCGACCCACGCCCCAAGTCGTAGCTGTTGCTAGCGTTATAGTTTCAATCCACGCGCCCGCACGGGGCGCGACAAAGCTGGTAAAGCAGTATCTATCTCGGACGTTGTTTCAATCCACGCGCCCGCACGGGGCGCGACCGTGCTGCACCGGGACGGCTGTATTGGAATCATGTTTCAATCCACGCGCCCGCACGGGGCGCGACGACGGCGAGTGCAAGGGCGATAAATGCGAGGGCGTTTCAATCCACGCGCCCGCACGGGGCGCGACTTCGCACCAGGCCGGCACCGCGGATCGGCGACTGGTTTCAATCCACGCGCCCGCACGGGGCGCGACATCAGCCCATCCACCAGGTCACCGCCGGCGGTGAAGTTTCAATCCACGCGCCCGCACGGGGCGCGACCTGGCCAGTCCTCAACTGATCGCGATGGCATTGTTTCAATCCACGCGCCCGCACGGGGCGCGACATAGCTGCCGCCCATGCTGGGCAGGCCTGGTATCGTTTCAATCCACGCGCCCGCACGGGGCGCGACCCCTTGAACACACCCTTGCTGCGGACGTGACGACCGTTTCAATCCACGCGCCCGCACGGGGCGCGACTCCAGGGCGTCCAGAGGACTACCGCATTGAGCAGGTTTCAATCCACGCGCCCGCACGGGGCGCGACGCAGGAGCACCGTCAGCGGGGCCTGGCCAGACTGTTTCAATCCACGCGCCCGCACGGGGCGCGACAGCGTCATGCGCTCGATCTCCGTGCGCCCCTTGCCGTTTCAATCCACGCGCCCGCACGGGGCGCGACGCCGTCAAGCAGGTGCTGGGCACTGATGCCTGGGGTTTCAATCCACGCGCCCGCACGGGGCGCGACGTTCCTAAGGCGGCTTCTTGGGATGATCAGGTTGTTTCAATCCACGCGCCCGCACGGGGCGCGACATTATCTTTAGCTGCATGTTCGCAAGCATGTTGCTGTTTCAATCCACGCGCCCGCACGGGGCGCGACGCCAAGCGGGCAGCAATCCGTCGCCCTGAAAAAGTTTCAATCCACGCGCCCGCACGGGGCGCGACCTTATTGGTAGCCCTGGTTGGCATCGGCATTTGTTTCAATCCACGCGCCCGCACGGGGCGCGACCGCGGCTCGGGCTGGCAATGCCCAGCGTTTCCTTGTTTCAATCCACGCGCCCGCACGGGGCGCGACCGGCGAAACCGTCTGGTTTGAGGGCAACGTTTCGTTTCAATCCACGCGCCCGCACGGGGCGCGACGGCATGCTTATAACCCAGCCGCACCACCGCAAAAAAAGCTTCGCCATCGCGAACCTGCGCGCTCTGTCACGGAAAAACGGCAAGGACCACGACAGACGCGGTGATACCTCAACAAAAACAACGGCTTGCAGAAATGCGAACGTCAGGGGAGGACAAAGGTCACTTGGGGTTCGCGGAACGCGCGCTGGTGCGGCCAACTGCAGCCGGGGCGCGCGGTGTCTGGGTGCCCACAAAAAAGCGGCCTTTCAGGCCGCTCTTCATCAGCATGCGCAGCCGCAAGCCAATCAGCTGCCCGCCACCTTCATGCGGTTGATCAGGATCGAGCCCACGGTCTTGGCGCCGTAGTTGTAGGCATCTGCGCCCACGGCCTCGATGCCCTTGAGCATGTCCTTGAGATTGCCGGCGATGGTGATCTCATGCACGGGGAAGGCGATTTCGCCGTTTTCCACCCAGAAACCGCTGACACCGCGCGAGTAGTCGCCGGTCACGTAGTTCACGCCCTGGCCCATGAGTTCGATAACGAACAGGCCCGTGCCCAGCTTCTTGAGCATGGCGGGCAGGTCGTCGCCGGCCTTGGTGCGGCGCGAGGTCATGACCAGGTTGTGCGATCCGCCGGCATTGCCGGTGGTCTTCATGCCCAGCTTGCGGGCCGAGTAGCTGGACAGGAAGTAGCCCTCGACGCGGCCGGCATCCACCACCTTGCGGGCCTGCACGCGCACGCCTTCCTCGTCGAAGGGCGAGCTGCCCTTGCCGCCGAGGATGAAGGGGTCTTCCGTGATGTCGATGTGCTTGGGGAAGACGGGCTTGCCCAGCGAGTCGAGCAGGAAGGTGCTGCGGCGGTACAGCGCGCCGCCGCTGACGGCCTGCACGAAGCTGCCCAGCAGGCCTGCGGCCAGGGTGGACTCGAACAGCACCGGGCATTCGGTGGTCGGGATCTTGCGGCTGCCCAGGCGGCTCAGGGCGCGCTGGGCGGCGTAGCGGCCCACGGCTTCGGGCGAGGCCAGGTCGGCCGCGTTGCGCATGGAGCTGTACCAGGCGTCGCGCTGCATCTCGCCATTGCGCCCGGGCAGCGAGGCGATGGGCGCCACCGACAGGCTGTGGCGCGAGCTGGCGTAGCCGCCACGGAAACCATTGGTGTGGGCGCTGAAGAAATGGCTTTGCTGGGCCGAAACGCCCGCGCCTTCGCTGTTGGTGATGCGCTTGTGCGTGCGCAGCGCGGCTTCCTCGCATTGCAGCGCCAGTTCGGCCGCAGCCTCGCTGGTGAGGTCCCAGGGGTGGAACAGCTGCAGGTCGCGGTGGGTGCCGGGCTGGGCGATGTCGGCCGCATCGGGCAGGCCGGCCATGGGATCTTCGGCCGTGAAGCGTGCGATGTCGTAGGCGGCCTGCACGGTCTGCTGGATGGCGGCATCCGAGAAGTCCGAGGTGCTGGCGTTGCCACGGCGGTTGCCCAGGTAGACGGTCACGCCCAGCGACTTGTCGCGGTTGCGCTCCACGGTCTCCAAAGCCCCCTTGCGCACACTCACGCTCAGGCCGCAGCCCTCGGAAGCCTCGGCCCCGGCGTTGGTGGCGCCGAGCTTCTTGGCGTGGACCAGGGCACGGTCCACCAAGTCTTCAAAAAACGGTTGGCTGTAGCTGAAGCCGGAATCAGCCTGCGGTTTGGCGGTGCTTGCCGAGCGGGGACGGGGTTTTTTCATAGCGGCGGCTATGATAGCCGCCACTGCAGCGCTCTCCGCGCCGCCACTGCATTTGTCCCCTACCCCATGTCACGCAAACCCAAAAAAGGCTACTACGTCAAAGGTCACTTCGTTGCCGAAGGCAGCGAACTCGACCTGCAGCTCAAGGCCGAACTCAAAGGCACCCCCGACTCCAGCAAGACGGATCTCAAGCGCGAGTCCGACGCCTTGCAGGACCTCGGCAAGGATTTGCTGACGCTGCGCTCCGACCTGTTCAAGCGCCTGCAATTGCCCGACCAGCTGGCCGATGCCCTGGCCGAGGCCAAGCGCATCACCAATTTCGAAGGCAAGCGCCGCCAGATGCAATTCGTCGGCAAGCTCATGCGCAAGCTGGACGAGGCCGAGATCGCCGCCGTGCGCGCGGCACTGGACGAGCAGCACAACGGCTCGGCCGCCGAGAAGATGGCCCTGCACGCCGCCGAGCAATGGCGCGACCGCCTGATTGCCGAGGAATCGGCCCTGTCCATCTGGCTGGACCATTTCCCCGACACCGACACCCAGCAGCTGCGCGCCCTGATCCGCCAGGCCCGCAAGGACATGCCGGGCGCCCATGAGGCCAATGTGCAGGAATCCACCGGCCTGGCCCAGCGCAAGGGCCGCGCCTACCGCGATCTCTTCCAGCTGGTTCGCCAGCAGTTGGGCGGCACGGGCCGCGAGGCTGCCGAGGACGGTGACGGCGCTGGCGAGGAAGCTGACGATGAGTGAACCCGTCCATGACGCTGTGCGCATCGGCATCGTCTCGATCAGCGACCGTGCCAGCAGCGGCGTCTATGAGGACAAGGGCCTGCCGGCCCTGCAGGACTGGCTCACCCGCGCGCTCAGGAACCCCATCACGTTCGAGCCGCGCCTGATCCCCGACGAGCAGGCCGGCATCAGCGCCACGCTGATCGAACTGGTCGATGCAGGCTGCTCCCTGGTGCTGACCACCGGCGGCACCGGCCCCGCGCCGCGCGATGTCACGCCCGAAGCCACCCTGGCCGTGGCCGACAAGGAAATGCCGGGCTTTGGCGAGCAGATGCGCCAGATCAGCCTGGCCTTTGTTCCCACGGCGATTCTGTCGCGCCAGGTGGCGGTGATCCGTGGCAAGAGCCTGATCATCAACCTGCCGGGCCAGCCCAAGGCGATTGCCGAGACTCTGCAAGGCCTGCAAAACCCTGATGGCACGCAAACGGTCAACGGCATCTTTGCGGCCGTGCCCTATTGCGTGGACCTGATCGGCGGGCCCTATCTGGAAACGGATGACAGCGTGTGCAAGGCCTTCCGGCCCAAGAATGCCGTGCGCGCGCCGCGCACTGCTGACTGAGTTCCAGGCCAGGAGGCCCCTCACGGTGCATCCAACAAGGCAGCCTCAGGGCTGCCTTTTTTGCGGCCGCACGGCCTGACTGTCGCACCGGGGCCACCAAGCCCGTGCTTGCCCCAATGCGGCAGGCCCCTGTCCCTGCCAGCATGGAATCACCCCGGCCCCTGCGCAACAGCAGCGGGCTTTTTCCATCCAAAGCAAGGAGACTTCATGCAGCAACGCCCCAAGACATCGCTGATGACACCGCTGGCCCTGGCACTGTGCGCCGCCGCACTGGCAACGCCGGCCCTGGCGCAGCAGGACAAGGTTCGGATCGGCTTCATCACCGACATGTCCAGTCTCTATGCCGATGTCGAGGGCAAGAACGGCGCCGTGGCCATTCAGATGGCCATCGATGACTACGGCGGCAAGCTGCTGGGCAAGCCCATCGAGCTGCTGACGGCCGACCACCAGAACAAGGCCGACATTGCCGCCAGCAAGGCGCGCGAGTGGATCGACACGCAGGGCATCAGCCTGGTGTTTGGCGGCACGAACTCGGCCACGGCCCTGTCCATGGCCAAGGTGGCGCAGGAGAAAAAGCGGGTCTTCATCGACAACGGCGCTGGCAGCTCGGCGCTGACCAACGAGCAGTGCAGCCCGTACACCGTGCACTACGCCTTCGACACCGTGGCCCTGGCCAAGGGCACGGGCGCGGCCGTGGTGGAGGCCGGCGGCAAGAGCTGGTACTTCGTGACCGCCGACTATGCCTTCGGCCATGCGCTGGAGGCCGATACCACCAAGATCATCGAGGCGCGTGGCGGCAAGGTGCTGGGCTCAGTCAAGACGCCGCTGAACGCCAGCGACTTCTCCAGCTTCATGCTGCAGGCGCAGAACTCCAAGGCCCAGATCCTGGGCCTGGCCAATGCGGGTGGCGACACCATCAACTCCATCAAGGCCGCGCGCGAGTTCGGCGTGACCAAGGACATGAAGCTGGCCGGCCTGCTGGTGTTCTTCACCGACGTGCACAGCCTGGGCCTGAAGAACACCCAGGGCATGCAGTTCACCACCAGCTGGTACTGGGACATGAACGATGCCTCGCGCAAGTTCGCCGATGCCTTCATGGCCAAGACCCAGCGCCGCCCCAGCGAGATCCAGGCGGCCGACTACTCGGCCACCATGAACTGGCTCAAGGCCGTGGAGAAGGCCGGCACGCTGGACGCCGACAAGGTCATGGCCACCTGGCGCGGCATGAAGATGGATGACTTCTTCGGCAGCGGCTACCTGCGCGAGGACGGCCGCTACGTGCACGACATGTACCTGATGGAAGTGAAATCCCCCGCCGAATCCAAGGGCACCTGGGACTACTACAAGCTGGTCAAGAAGCTGCCGGCCGAGCAGGTCTGGACGACGAAGGCAGAGAGCAAGTGCCAATATTGGCGGTAAACATCGCTCCCCCTGAGCGGCTTCGCCGCTTCCCCCAGAGGGGGACGACACCCTCGGGGCGGGGCGGCCCTTCCTCGGTGTCCCTGATTTGCGGTTGGGGCGTCAACATGTCCCCGCCATAAGACAGAGTTGCGAGGTTTCAGGCGTATCCCAGGCCTTTCTCCGCTGAATCTCCATGCCTTGGTCAATGCCGGGACATCGAACCGCGCCAGACTGGTAAGTTCGAGCATTGGGCGCGGCGCCGGGCAGGAACTTCTTCCCCTGCGGCCGACCGCGCGGCAGGGGAAGAATGAAGTTCAATCGCAAGTGGACCATTGGCGCCGTGGTGGGCGCCTGCATCATCGCCGGGGGCGCACTGTGGAAGGCCAGCGCCAAGCCCGCCACCCGGTACGCGACGGCCGCCGTCACCGTGGGCAACCTGGAGCAGACCGTGCTGGCCGTGGGCCGGCTGCATGCCAAGGAGCTGGTTGCCGTGGGCGCCCAGGTCTCCGGACAGGTCAAGCGCCTGCATGTGGAACTGGGCCAGCAGGTCAAGGCCGGCGACCTGATCGCCGAAGTCGATGCCCAGCCGCAGCGCATCAAGCTGCGCAATGCCGAGGCCTCGGTCACCGCGCTGCAGGCCCAGCTGGCCGCGCGGCGCGCGGCCCTCGTCCAGGCCCGGCTCACCTTCCAGCGCCAGCAGGAACTGCTGCAGGCCGACGCCACCTCGCGCGCCGACCATGAGGCCGCCAAGGCGGCGCTGGACACGGCCCAGGCCGAGGTCGGCGCCCTGCAGGCCCAGATCGAGCAGGCACGCACCCAGGTGGAGACCGAGCGCATCAACCTGGGCTACACCCGCATCGTCGCGCCCATGGACGGCGTGATCGTGGCCGTGGTCACCAAGCAGGGCCAGACCCTGAACTCCTTCCAGACCACGCCCACCATCGTCATGCTGGCCAAGCTCGACGTGATGACCGTGCGTGCCGAGATTGCCGAGGCCGACGTGGACAAGATCCAGCTCGGCCAGACGGCATGGTTCACCACGCTGGGCAGCAACCGCCAAAAGCACATGGCGAAGATAGAGCGCATCGAGCCCGCACCCACCTCCATCGTCAATGACGCGGGCGGCGGCGCCTCGCCCGCTGCGGCCACGCCCGCCGCCAAGGCCATCTACTACAACGCCCAGTTCGACGTGCCCAACCCGGACGGCAAGCTGCGCCCCTCCATGACCGCCCAGGTCACCGTGCGCGTGGCCCAGGCCGACAAGGCCGTGCTGGTGCCGGCCGCCGCACTGGGCAGCCGGGCAGAGGACGACAGCTACACCGTGCGCGTGCGCGACGGCGAAGGCAAGGTCGCCGAGCGCAAGGTGCGCATCGGCCTGCGCACCAATGCCCAGGCCCAGGTGCTGTCGGGCCTGGAGGCCGGCGAGCAGGTGGTGATCGGCGAGGCGGGCCCGAACAACGCCCCCGCCGCCGACCCCATGGGAATGTGAGCATGGACCAGCCATTGCTGCAGATGCGGGGACTGCGCAGGGAGTTCCCCGCCGGTGACACCACGGTCGCCGTGCTCAAGGACATCGACCTGACCATCGAGGCCGGCGAGATGGTGGCCATCGTCGGCGCCTCGGGCTCGGGCAAGTCCACGCTGATGAACATCCTCGGCTGCCTGGACCATCCGACCTCGGGCAGCTACCGCATCGCCGGCCGCGAGACCGGCGAGCTGGGCCCCGATGCGCTGGCCGCGCTGCGGCGCGAGCATTTCGGCTTCATCTTCCAGCGCTATCACCTGCTGGCCGACCTCACGGCCCAGGGCAATGTGGAACTGCCATCGGTCTACGCCGGCACGGCGCCCACGGACCGCCATGCGCGCTCGGCCGCCCTGCTCGAACGCCTGGGCCTGGCCGACCGCATGCAGCACCGGCCGGGCCAGCTGTCGGGCGGGCAGCAGCAGCGCGTGTCCATTGCCCGCGCGCTGATGAACGGCGGCGCCGTCATCCTGGCCGACGAGCCCACCGGCGCGCTGGACAAGGCCAGCGGCGAGCAGGTCATGCGCATCCTGCAGGAGCTGCATGCCGACGGCCACACCATCATCCTGGTCACGCACGACATGGCAGTGGCCGCCCACGCCTCGCGCGTGATCGAGATCAGCGACGGCGCCATCATCGCGGACCGGCGCAGCGCCCCGCATGAAAGCAAGCCCCCGCTGGAGGCCACAGCCGCCCCGCGCGCCGCCTCCTGGCGCATGTTCGGCGACCGCTTCGGCGAAGCGCTGCGCATGGCGCTGCGGGCCATGAACGCGCACCGCCTGCGCACCTTCCTGACCATGCTGGGCATCATCATCGGCATCTCTGCCGTGGTCTCGGTGGTGGCGCTGGGGCGCGGTGCGCAGCAGCAGGTGATGAACCAGATCAGCGAGCTGGGCACGAACACGCTGGACATCTTCCCCGGCAAGGACTTCGGCGACACGCGCGCCGCCGCCATCGAAACCCTGGTCGCCGCCGATGCCCAGGCCCTGGCCGAGCAGCCCTACGTGGACAGCGCCACGCCCAATGTGTCGGTCAGCGTCACGGCGCTGTACCGCGAGAACGCGGCCATGGCCCAGGTGACGGGCGTGGGCTTCGAGCATTTCCGCGTGAAGGGCCTGCGCCTGGCGTCAGGGCGGTTCTTCGACCAGCGCGACGTGGACCTGCACGCCCAGGTCGCGGTCATCGACCAGAAGGCCGCCACCGCGCTCTTTCCCGGCAACCCCAGCCCGCTGGGCGAGGTGGTGATGCTGGGCGAGATGCCCGTGGAGATCGTGGGCGTGCTGCGCCCCGCGCAAAACAGCTTCGGTGGCTCCACGCCCACCTTCTTCGTGCCCTACACGGCAGCCGCCACGCGCCTGGTCGGCAAGTACCACCTGGATAGCATCACGCTGCGCATCAAGGACGAGGTGCCGGCAGAGATCGCGCTGAAGGCGGCCACCAGCCTGCTCACGGAACGCCACGGCACCAAGGACTTCTTCGTCTGGAACTCCGACCAGATCCGCCAGGCCATCACGCGCACCAGCACCACGCTGACGCTGCTGGTCTCGGCCATCGCCATGATCGCGCTGCTGGTGGGCGGCATCGGCGTGATGAACATCATGCTGGTGTCGGTCACCGAGCGCACGCGCGAGATCGGCGTGCGCATGGCCATCGGCGCGCGCCAGTCGGACATCCTTCAGCAGTTCCTGATCGAGGCCGTGCTGGTCTGCATCGTGGGCGGCATCCTGGGTGTCTCTCTGGCGCTGGGCCTGGGCCTGGCAGTGAGCCTGTCGGGCTCCAGCTTCCAGCTGTCGTTCTCGGCCGCCTCCATCGTGCTGGCCGTCGCCTGCTCCTCGCTCATAGGCATCACCTTCGGCTTCCTGCCCGCGCGCAGCGCGGCGCGCCTGGACCCCGTCCAGGCCCTCTCCAGAGATTGACATGCATATGCTCAAGACCAGCGCGCTGGCATGCGCCGTGGCCCTTGCGGGCTGCGGCGCCATCACGCGCACCCCCTACGAAGCGCCCCAGGTGGAGCTGCCCGCGCAGTTCGAACATGCGCAGGCATCGTCCCCGGCAGCCACGCCCACGCCCACGCCCATGACCGATGCCTGGTGGCGCGGCTTCGGCGATCCACGGCTCGATGCCTGGATTGACCTGGCGCTGGCGCGCAACCCTGACATGGCCACGGCCGGCATCCGCGTGCGGCGTGCCGCGCTGCAGGCGCAACTGGCAGGCCATGCGCTGCTGCCCCAGCCCAGCGGCAGCGTAGGCACGGGCGCCAGCCGCCCGCTGTCGGGCAGCCAGCGCAGCACCCTGGAGAACGCCAGCGCCACACTGGGCGTGGCCTGGGAGCTGGACCTGTTCGACCGGCTGGGCGCGCAGCGCGATGCCGCCGTCTTCGAAGCACAGGCCAGCGTGCAGGACAAGGATGCCGTGGCGCTGTCACTGACCACCACCACGGCCAGCCTGTACTGGCAACTGGCGCTGGCCAACGAGCGCCTGGACATGTCACGCCAAAGCCTGGAGTACGTGCGCCGCACCATCGACCTGGTGCAGGCCCAGTACCGCAGCGGCGCAGTGTCCGGCCTGGAGCTGCGCGAGGCCCGGCAAGCCCTGGCCGAGCAGCAGGCCCTGCTGAGCCAATACACCCAGGCCCGCGCCGAACTGCGCCAGGCATTGGCCGAATTGCTGCAGGGCGCCGAGCCGCCCGGTGGCGAGCCCCTGGCGCTGCCCGTGGCAGACCTGCCTGCCGTGCAGCCAGGCCTGCCCGCCGATCTGCTGGGGCGCCGCCCCGACCTGCGCGCCGCCGAACTGCGGCTGCGCGGCGCCCTGGCCGGCAGCGATGCCACGGCCGCCAGCTACTACCCCCGGCTATCGCTCACCGGCAGCCTGGGCACCTCCAGCAGCACCCTGCTCGATGTGCTGGCCAATCCCGTGGCGGCCCTGGGCGCCAACCTGGCCCTGCCGTTTCTCAATGTGCGCGAGATGCGGCTGAACACCGCCATTGCACGCAGCCAGTACGAAGAGGCGGTGATCAACTTCCGCAAAACGCTGTACGCCGCGTTGGCCGAAACGGAAAAATCCCTGTCCGCCCGCACCGAACTGGCCCGCCAGGAAGAGGCCCAGCAGCGCGCCACGCAGGAATCCGTGGAAATCACGCGGCTGTACGAGGCGCGCTACCGCGCCGGCCAGGTGCCGCTGCGCACCTGGCTGGACGCCCAGGAGCGCCGCCGCGCAGCGCAGCTGGCCCTGTCCGCGCTGCACCTGGCACGCCTGCAGAACCAGCTCACGCTGCACAAGGCCCTAGGTGGAGGGTGGCCGGCTTCCTGAAGCCACCACCCAGGGTCCGCCAGAGTCAGAACGAATGCGCCATGCCCACGTAGAAGCCGGTCTGGCTGCCGCCCGGCGCCGGGTTGTTGTTGGTGGTCTCCACCGAGAAGTTCGCATTGCCGCCATTGCGCACATTGCCCACGCTGGCGTACAGCAGCGTGCGCCTGGACAGCGCGTAGTCGGCGCCCGCCATGAACAGGTTGGCGCTGCCGCCGCCCTTGTTGACCGTGGTGCGGTAGCCCGCCCCGATCAGCGTCAGCGGGCCTGACACCTTGTAGCGCGCGCCCATCCAGTACTGCCGCGCCTTGTTGGGCACGCCAGCCGCGCTGTCGGGCGCGGACAGTTGCTCATAGCCCGCGAACAGCTTGAGCGCGGACAGCGTCACCGTGCCGCCCAGCGTCAGGTTGCGGGAGGTGGTGTACAGATCGCTGAAGCGGCCATTGGCATCGCGGGCCACATCGTAGATGGCGCGCAACTCGAACGTGGGCGCGGTATAGGACACGGACAGCGCATCCTTGCGCAGCCGCGATGCGCCCTGCGGCTGCTCGCCCAGGCCGGTCAGCGCCAGCACGCGCAGGCCGCCCCAGCTGGGCGTCTCGTACGAGATCATGTTGTCATGCCCGCCCCAGTTGCGCCCCCGCACCAGCGTGGCCGAGCCGATGAACTGCTGGCCCGTGGGGTCCAGCGCCCAGTGCGCATCCGAGATCGACAGGTCCTTGCCCAGCTTCAGCGTGCCCCATCCGCTGCGCAGGCCCACGAAGGTGCGGCGGTTGAAGAAACCTGCGCCGTTGAACCTGGCATCGTCGATGCTGAAGCCCGACTCCAGCGTGAACAGCGCATGCAGCCCGCCGCCCAGATCCTCCTCCCCCTTGAAACCCAGCATGCTCGTGCCCCACTGGTTGCCCACGGCCCGCCACAGATTGCCAGAGCCCCCCGTGGCCGGGTCGTACACATTGCTCTGGTAGTCCACCCCCGCGACCACACGCCCATAGAGCGTGACCGAACTCTGGGCCTGGGCCGCCAGGGCCGTGCCCAGCGCCAGCGCGGCCAGGCCAGCGCTGCGGATCATGCGTTTATTCATCTCCCTCTCCTCCTTGACATTGCCGATTGGCGAAAATCCCCATGGCCGCAGCACGGCTGCCATGGGGAGCAGCTTGAAACCGGTCTCCAGCCCTTTTTCTTTTTCTTGTGCTTGTTGTTCTTGCGGGCGCATGCAGTCCCGTGGTTGCGATGCCCTGCAGGCTGCTTTCATGAATTCTCCGCAGGGATGGCGCCGGGCCTGAACGATTCATGCGCAGACCTATGCATTTGCGGCGCGGGCGCCCCGGTGTTTTCCCCTGGAAGGGGGGCCGAGCGACATTCGGGGATGGGGCATGGCCGCCACAAACTCCCAAGTTCCCCATGCTTCACCACACGAGGCTGCAGTGCAAACGGGGGATACCATCCACGTGCCCGTATGGGGCGCCAACAGATCTCATAGACCTCGTGCAGATGGTGCGAGATGTCTCAATCCACGCCCACATGGGGCACAAGGTGATGTCGTTGAGGTAGGCACCGGTGCCAGGGTCGTTTCAATCCACGCGCCCGAATAGGGCGCAACGTGCACGGAGCCCGCGTAGTTGAGCAGTGCGTCGTTTCAATCCACGCACCCGCACGGGGCGCGACGTTCGATAGGACTCACACATTAGGAGCCGCGCAATGTTTCAATCCACGCGCCCGCATGGGGCGCCACGTGATGCCGTCCTGCTGGCCGGCGCGCTCGGGATCGTTTCAATCCACGCGCCCGCACGGGGCGCGACCGCATGACGCCAACGGCCTAAGCCGCCACCCCTGGGTTTCAATCCACGCACCCGCACGGGGCGCGACCAGAGTTCGACGCGGCTTGCAAGAAGGCTCGCGCGGTTTCAATCCACGCGCCCGCACGGGGCGCGACCAGGTAGCAGCGCCGCGCGAATGTGGATGGCATCCGTTTCAATCCACGCGCCCGCACGGGGCGCGACCATCTCGCACAAGTCGAGGATCTTGAGTACGTTGTTTCAATCCACGCGCCCGCACGGGGCGCGACGGCGTGCGGTGACCCTGTGGCGCTCCGTGAAGCCGTTTCAATCCACGCGCCCGCACGGGGCGCGACCCCAAGACCGAGGCAGGCAAGCGGGATGTAGAGCTGTTTCAATCCACGCGCCCGCACGGGGCGCGACGCTGCAGAATCTCTGCGCGCTCGGCTTCGGAATAGTTTCAATCCACGCGCCCGCACGGGGCGCGACCATGACCTGACCACATGGGAGGCAGCATGGACCTGTTTCAATCCACGCGCCCGCACGGGGCGCGACGCTGATGGAGCTGGAGGCCCGCTGCGCCACGCTTGTTTCAATCCACGCGCCCGCAAGGGGCGCGACGGGGACAGCTACGCGGCAAACGGACGCAGTGGGCTGTTTCAATGCACGCGCCCGCACGGGGCGCGACGCCTCTTCGACCGACAGCAGGCCCGAGTCCGCGTCGTTTCAATCCACGCGCCCGCACGGGGCGCGACCCGGCGTATTTGGTCTTGTCAGTGATGTCCCATGTTTCAATCCACGCGCCCGCACGGGGCGCGACAAGTCTGGGATACAGCAGTCGCTGGGTCAACTGTCGTTTCAATCCACGCGCCCGCACGGGGCGCGACCTGGCTGAGCTGGCCGACCGCTTGGGCGTCAGTGAGGTTTCAATCCACGCGCCCGCACGGGGCGCGACGCTCTTAGGGGGCTTGTTTGCTGAGAGTGATCTGTTTCAATCCACGCGCCCGCACGGGGCGCGACGCGTCTCGCTGAGCATCCGGCTGACCGATGCCACGTTTCAATCCACGCGCCCGCACGGGGCGCGACGGCAGAGGCTACGCGCTGCGTGCGCTGGCTCCAGTTTCAATCCACGCGCCCGCACGGGGCGCGACGTGCTGCCCTCGCGCTGATGGGTTGGCCGTGGCCGTTTCAATCCACGCGCCCGCACGGGGCGCGACGGCACGGCCGCCGCGCGCTGGTAGGTGCGCGTGATGTTTCAATCCACGCGCCCGCACGGGGCGCGACGTGGCGTTCACCTTCCAGGGCGTTACGACCCGGGTGTTTCAATCCACGCGCCCGCACGGGGCGCGACTGTGATTTTGACGTGGTGGCGTCCAGTGACGGCGTGTTTCAATCCACGCGCCCGCACGGGGCGCGCAGACACCGTGGATCACCGTGTGCCGTTGTTCGGTGCGTGTTTCAATCCACGCGCCCGCACGGGGCGCGAGCTGCAGCCGGCCAGGGCCAGCGCGCCCAGCAGTGTTTCAATCCACGCGCCCGCACGGGGCGGGGGTACTTATAGAGCAATTTCACCGCTATGAAAAAAGCCAGGCTTCCGCGAACCAGGCGGCACTGTCATGCCGCGGGATCGGCGTTCAGCCATTCGCTCGCCCACCCCCTTTTGAAAACAACAGCTTGCGCGGCCGCGAACCTCAAGGGCAGGCGGCGGTCACTTGGGGTTCGCGCGGAGGTTCAGAAGACGAGGGGGGCGTCGAGGTCCAGCACGGGCTTTGCGCCGATGTGTTCGACCTTGCTGCGCCAGTGTTGGCCCAGGTAGTAGAACCTGAGGCTGTCCTGGGTGGGGTCGATGATTTGCATCAGCCGCGCCTTGAGGGCGACCCATTGCGCGGCGTCCACTTCTATTTCGAAGACGGAGTACTGCGCGCGCTGGCCGAAGTCCCGGCAGGCCTTGGCGATGCGCCGCAGGCGGCGGGCACCATCCGGGTCCTGGGTACGGACGTCATAGCTCACCAGGACCATCATCGGCACACCTCATTTCTCATCGCCGGGCTGCCCCAAGATAAAAAAGCGGCTCCCTCGGGGGGCAGCGGACCTTGCGCAACAAAGGAAGCGTGGGGGCCATGTTTCATTTCCAAAGGAATGGCGGATAGGCATCGAGATCACCGCGCAGGTGGCGGGCCAGCATTTGCGCCTGGATAAAGGGGAACAGTCCGATGGCGGCTTTTTCTTCGATGAAGGCGTGGCGCAGTTCTTCGCGCTTGCGCTCCTGGTAGGCGGTCAGCACGGTCTTGCGTGATGCTTCGGTCAGCAGGACCGCGCCGTTGTCCATGATCTGGAAGTCGCGCTCACCCAGCTGTTTACGGTTGATCAGCGACAGTGCCAGCCGGTCCGCCAGCAGGGGGCGGAATTCCTCCAGCAGGTCCAGCGCCAGGCTGGGGCGCCCGGGCCTGTCACGGTGCAGGAAGCCCACGGCGGGGTCAAGGCCCACGCTTTCGAGCGCGGAGCGGCAGTCGTGCGTGACGAGGGTGTAGAGAAAGGACAGCAAGGCATTGACCGCGTCGCGCGGCGGACGCCGGCTGCGCCCCTGAAAGCGCATGGCGGGGCTGTCCACGCGAATGAGCATGTCGAACACGCCGAAATAGGCCTGCGCCGCCTCGCCTTCATAGCCACGCAGCATGTCCAGGCTGGTTTCTCCGGGCAGTTTTTCCGCAATGCGCCCCAGGCGCTTGTAGGCGTGCGTCAGTGCTGCCTCGGCTTCGGGCTCCAGCTTGTCGCCGTGGTCACGCAGTGCCCGGCCCAGGACCGCGCGCTGGTTGTGAAGCTTGCCCAGCAGGATGTTGTGAACGATGGCAGCGCAACGGCCCGGATCATCGCTGACCCGGTACTGCTGACGACGCAGCAGCACGTTGCCGGAAACAGGCCCCTCCACCCGCGCAAGAAAGCGCCCGTTGGGTGTGAGAAAGCTGGTGCAGATGCCCTGCTCGGCGCAATAGCCCATCAGCGGTGGAGACACCAGCACGCGCCCGAAGCAGACCAGGCTTTCGAGCATGTGCACCGGCAGCCGGGCACGCTCGCGCTGCTCGACCTCCATCACGATGTTGGCACCGTCCTTGCGCAGCCAGGCGCCTTCGGTGGTCACGTACAGGGTGTTCAGTTGCCGTCGCATGGACCTTCTTCCATCTGCTGGCCCCATTGCGCTGACAGCCAGGCATTGACACTCTGGGTTCGCCCCAACAGTCTGGGCTGGCACAGGTCCAGCAGCGAACAGGCATCGCACAGCCGGGGGCTGTAGCGCGCCGTGGGCGTGGTGCCCGACTCCAGCATGGAGCGCACCGCAGCAATGGTGCCGCAGGTGAGCTGGCGCAGTTCGTTGTCGAAGCGCACATCGGTGCGCCTGCGGGCCTCGCCGTAGTAAAGGGCTCCCGCCTCTACCGGCTGGCCCAGCATGGACTCCAGGCACAGCGCCTGGGCGCAGAGCTGGACTTCATCGGCACGATGGGCCTTGGGCCGGCCGCGCTTGTACTCCACGGGAAACGCTCGCTCGCCCTGTGGGCCCTGGTGGAATTCCACCACGTCGGCAATGCCGGTGATGCCCAGGCGCGTATCGGCCAGCGGCATGGCCGTGACAGTGCGCACACCCTTGCGCCGCTCGGCCTTGGGCTTGTCGGCCTTTTCGTGCAGCAGCCGGCCCTCGGCCGTATGCCGGCTTTCGGCCCACAGTTGCTCGACATGGATGAGGGCGCATTGCCTTGGGCAGTACAGGTAGTGCTGCAATGCCGACAGGGCAATAGCGTCGTCTTCGCTCATGGTGCGTCGGCGGCTTTGCCACCCGTCTCAGATCAGTTCCCGCAGGGTCACGCCCGAAGGCACGGCCGCAGTGTCGATGTGCACACGGTAGTCAGCAAAGCGCCGGGGAGCGCCCGCATCGGCCGGCTGTGCGGACTCCACCTTGACGGCGTCAAACAGCACATGCGCAGGCGCGTTGCCCATGGCGCTTTCATGTTCGAAGACGATGAGTTTGCGCGCCGCCATCTCGCCGCGTGCAGCGGAGCGGTCATGCTCGAACATGTTGATCAGCGCGCGCCAGAACAGGTCCAGGTCCTCGTTGGAAAACCCGGTGCGCTCGGCCAGCTTGGCCGAGATGAAGCCATGGGCACGGTACAGGCCGTAGGGAATGATGTGCTTGCGGCCCATGGTGCGGTTGTCGCCACTCTGGGCTTCGGCCTCTTTTTCCGTGGTGACGGCCATGCGCGTGATGGAGATTTCCAGCGGCACCACGGGGTCGATGGAGGTGGCGAAGGCCATCTGTATGGGTCCGCGCACCTGGCCGGCATTGACGCCCGTGGTCATGACAGCGCCGAAGGTGCGGATGTCGAAGAAGTTGGCGCACATCCAGGCCGTGATCTCGCGGGCCTTGGCTTCGTCCTTGGGCAGTTTCTTGTCTTCAGGCTTGAGGCCGATGGCCTCGTAGGCCTTGCGGTGCTGGTGGTTCAGGATGGCCTTTTCCTGCATGTAGATCGCATGGCCAGGCGCATCTTCCTTGTCCAGGCTCACGAAGTTGCGGATCTTGCGCTTGAGGCAGACATCGGTGACCAGGCCTCGATTGGTCTCGGGGTCCAGGCGCGGCAGGTTGCCGGCATCGGGATCGCCATTGGGATTGCCATTGGTGATGTCGAACAGGTAGACGAATTCGTAACGGTGGGCGATGGCGGTCATGCGGAGGCTTCCTCGGAGGTGTCTTCTGTGGAATCGTTGCTGTCGTCGTTGGCAACCGATTTGCTGAAGCGGCTTTGCGACTGGTGGTAGTAGCCGATGGCGAAACGGCCCTGGTCTTCGATGCGCAGGCTGCGGGGGAAGCTGTCGGTGAGGCCGCCGACAATCTCGCCAATGTCCTTTTCCAGCCCCACGGCAGCGCCCGGCCTGTCCTTGCGCAGGCGCCCCAGATGGTTTTGCGCATTGCGCAGCAGCATGGGAAATACCGATGCCGGCGTGGCCGAGGCCGCGCCGTAGTAGCGGTCGCGGATGGTCGCGTTGACCTGCCCGCCCAACGCCTGGCGCTGGGCACTTTCCAGCACGGCGAAAAGGCGGCCCAGCCGGTAGGCCGCGTTGGTGGATTCCTTGTCCAGACTCACGGGGATCTCCTCCTTGTCACTGTTGATTCCGAGGCGGCGCTCACGCGCCAGAATGCCTTTGCAGATACCCACGCGCAGCCCCGACAGATGGCCGTCGCTGCGCATGCGCATCAGCACGTTGGCCAGCAGGCTGCGCGGATAGGGGCGGCCGGTGAGCACGGCGCGCATGAACTCGCCCACGAGATTGCTCATGGCGTCGTCCATCTTGGGCGCGCTGCCCTCACGGTGCGGTGCCGTGGCCAAGACCACGCGATAGGCCGACGGGGCCGTCTTCCAGGGCTGCGGCTCCAGCGCGAAATCATGGGCATGCTCCGCCAGGCGGCGCGCAAACAGGCCCAGCGTGCCGACCTCCCAGAAACGGATGGAGATGCGCGAGGCATTGGGCGCCAGCCCCAGCACGTACATGCGCGTGTCTTCCTCAAGCCTGGGGTCGATGTCGCTGAGCGGCCGGCCTTTCTGCACCTTCTCCAGTTCGATGCGGATGCGCGCGGCCTCCTGGTCGTCCGAGGGACGGTCATCGAGCAGGTCGGCCAGCAGCGACTCGGCCCGCACGGCCTGTTCGGCCTCCTGGCCATCTGCGGCCTCGGCCCAGAAGACGATGCTGGTATCACCGATCTGCAGGCGCTGGCGGTTATGCTCGCCGCGCCGCAGCAAGTGGTTGAGCACGGTGGTGTAGGCAAAGGCGGCCTGCTCCGAGACAGGTGCGTTGTCGCCCTGGCTTTTGCCGTAGGAAGTGAAGGACTCCTGGTTGAAGGAGACGATGGAGGCGCCGGAGCTCTGGGCACCACTGACGCCCTTGATGACCGGGTGCAGGCGCGCCACGGGCAGGCTTTCGCCGCTCACAAGACAGGTCGCCACCGACTCCTGACTGCTTTCTCCACCGTCGTCCCTGGCGAGCAGCCGGGCACGCAGGGCCTGAGCGGCCGGGCGTTCGTGCAGATAGGCCTTTTCGCCATCCATGCGGAACACCATGTTGGTATCGAGCATGTCCGGGGTGAAATGGGGCGCTTCGAATTGCTGCGGCGTCCAGGCGTCGAAAAAGCCCAGCAAGGCCTTCAGGCCCGCATCCTGCGTGCCGGCCAGATGCTCGCGGTGCAAGGCCTTGAAGGCTTCATGCTCCTTGTCCGCGCGCTTGCTGGTGGCGCTCACGCCCAGCACATAGCTGGTCTTGTCCCAGAGGAAGTTGGACTTGATGCCCACCGTTCTTTTCTCCGGCTGGGGCACGTTCATCACGCACGGCAGCGGCTTCTTGCCCGTGGTGTCGCGGATGTCGTTGACCTGCACCACACGGCCATCGGCGGACAGCAGTATTTCGTAGCTGATCTTCTCGGGGCTGTAGCCAAAGGGCGCCAGGCCTTCCTCGCGGCGTTCCAGCAGCCGTTGGTAGTAGGTGGCAAGCGCCTGCAGGATCATGACTTGAGCTCCTCGCTGTGCCAGGGCGGCACGGCGATCACGCCACCGGCCATGCTGGCGCGGAAAAAGCGCGGGGCCATGCCGTTGGCAAAGTCGATGTCGTGCAGCATCCAGCCCAGGTCCCGCTCGGGCAGCAGGCTTTCGTGCGGCGTGGGCAATGCCTCGCCGTCTTCGAGCAGGCCGAAGTCCGCCGGAAACTCGCGCACGCCCAGGCAGGGCATCTGAAAGCACTGGCCCTTGCGCGCTCGGCGGTTGAAGATGTCCAGGTGCTTGCCCACCGAGTCGTCGGCGCCGGCCTTGGGAGTGAGCTCGAAATGCGCTTCGATCACATAGGCCACGTCGCGCAGCACCGTGGCCGCACGCTGCTGGCGGTCCTGGTCCACATGCGTGACCAAGCCTTCCGTGGAGCCGGCCTTCATCGCCTTGGACACACTGGCCGGAGAGATCTTGCTGCCGACCTCGTTGCGCCGTATCGATTCAAAGCGGATCGGCTTCAGTACGTGGATGCGGTCTACGCTCCAACGTATAGCCGGCTTCCAGTGGATGGCCTCCAGAATGCCGCGCGCGGCCGAAGGCGTGATGACGTCGTAGCTGACGCGCTCACCCTTCATCTCGGGTCTGGTGAAGCAGGCGCGCTCACCCCAGACCTTCAGTTTCACTCCAAATCCCATGCCCTCTCCTCTCCTTCAGCGGCAAGACACCGTTGCCTGCGCTACCAGCACAAATGCTCGGTCTGGATCAGCGCGGGCTCATCCCAATGGATGCCATGGCGCGGGTCGTACAAGCCCTCGTGCGCCAGCACCATGAATTGATCACCCCATTTGCTCTCGGCCACCGGCACCACGGCCCCGGCCTTGCGCAGCGCATCAAAGCCTTGTCGCGGCAGTTGCACCAGGTAGGGCTGCAGGCTGCGCGCCAGGCCCACGCTGCCTTGCGCATGCTCCAGCGCCCGCAGCGCGTCCCTGGCCTTGTCGTCATACGGCACGATCACCGGCATCTGCACGCTGTCGATAAGCCGGAACTTCGCCGCCAGGGTTTCCATCGGCAGGCTGTCGAAGCGGCTTGCCGTCAGTTGCCCCAGCAGATCCGGCACATCCAGGGCCTGCGAGCCCTTTTGCCAGTACAGCAGCGAGAAGTAGCGCTGGATGGCCTCGGGGGCCAGAGGCTGCGCCTCGAACTGCCTGAGCACTTCTCGCGCCTTCTCCGCGTACTGCTTGAGTTCAGGTGGCGGCGCCCAATCCGGATTGCCCGGCAGAAACACCAGCACCTCGCTGGCATCCCTGGCGCGCCGTCCCTCCCGGTTGCAGCGGCCAGCGGCCTGGGCGATGGAGTCCAGGCCCGCCTCGGCACGCAGCACGGTGGGAAAGTCCACATCGACGCCGGCCTCGATCAGGCTCGTCGATACCAGCCGGCAGGGTTTGCCTTCCTTGAGCATCTGCCGCACTTCGGCCAGCACCTCGCTGCGGTGCCTTGCGCACATCAGCGTGGTCAGATGGCGTGCGCCGGGCAGATCGGCCATGGCCTGGTAGACGGCCCGCGCATGGCGGCGGTTGTTGACGATGCACAGCACCTGTTCGCGCGAGCGCATGTGTCCGGCCAGCGCCTCATCGTCCAGCACGCCCAGGTGCCGCACGCGCACGCGCTCCAGCTGCGTGAACAGCCGGTCCGGGTCGGGCGCCAGTTCCCGCACTTCTTTCAGGCCGCCCTCGAAATCTGGCACCACCAGTGCAGGCTGGGTCGCGGTGCACAGCACCACGCTCGCGCGGTAGTTGCGCGCCAGTTCGTCGATGGCCGCTACGCAGGGCCTCAGCAGCTTGAGGGGCATGGTCTGGGCCTCATCCAGCACGACCACGCTGCCCGCGATGCGGTGCAGCTTGCGGCATTGCGATGGCCGGGCGGCAAACAGGCTTTCGAAGAACTGCACGGCCGTGGTGACGATGATGGGCGCGTCCCAGTTCTCCATGGCCAGCTGCAGCTTCTTTTGCGCCTGGTATTTTTCGGGGTCGTCGCGCGGCGGCTCGGTCTGCACGAAAGCGCTGTGGTGCTCCAGCACGGCGGCGTCGCCCAGCGGGCCCAGGGCCCTGCGAAATACGGCGGCGTTCTGCTCGACGATGCTGGTGAACGGAATCACGAAGATCACTCGGCTCAGGCCATGGCGTATGGCGTGGTCCAGTGCGAAGGCCAGCGAGGCCAGCGTCTTGCCCCCGCCCGTGGGCACCGTCAGGGAAAACAGCCCCGGCGCCAGTTCCGCCTGCGCACGCACATGCTGCAGGATGGCTGCGCGAATGGGGTTGACGTCACCCCCCGTTGGCAAACCTGCCAGGTGGTGGTCGAGTTGCTCGCGCAAGGCCTGCAGGCTAGGGGCCGGCTCACCCGCGCTGCGATGATCGGGACGGCTTTCCGTCTTCAGATAAAAGCGCTCCGTATCGAGAAAATCGGCATCGACCAAGCATGAAAACATCATGCGTGTGAAAAATGCCAACTGGAAATTCTTGCGTTTGCCGTCACAGGGCTTGAGATCGACCATTGGCAGCTTGGCGGGCAATGCGATGTCGCGCTTCCAGGCGGAATCCAGCGCCGGCAATTCGTACCCGTCATCAAGCCGCTGGCGCAATGCGGATCTTTCCCCTTGCCCATCCCCATTGGCCAATCCCGCATGGTGCCCGGCAATGCCATAGGCCAGCAAATGGCCTATTCCGGGATAGTGCCTGGCTGCAATGCGCGCACCCCAGGTGGAGTGGTCCACACGAAGAGCATCGCCTTGCAGACGCAACTGGTAGGGCCCGGTGTACTTGCCCAGGTCATGCAGCCAGCCCTGTATCTCAGCCAGCTCACCGGCACCGAAGGCCCGTGCGAACTGTCGAGCCAATGTGCCCACACCCTTCAGGTGATCCGGCAGGGATTGCCAATCGGACTTTGAAGCATTGGCTGTGGAATGCGCAAAGAAGTCACCCATAAGACAATTCAGATTCTTCCGTCTATTTCTCGGCAAAAACAGGAATAGCCCTAAGAAAAAACACCGCAGGCACCAAAGCGCCTGCGGTGTTTATTTGACCAGTCCAAGGCTGGATCGACTATAGGGGAAATATCAGCCTACACGGTGCAATCCCGATCAGGAGTCAGCGGATTTCAACGCGCCGTCGTATCGCTGCTGGCCGCCACGATGGGGATATAGAACTCTCCGCCCGCGCGGTTGAATTCCTCGGCCTTGGCCTGCATTCCGGCGGCAATGCCTTCCTGCTCGGCCACGCCCTTGGCAGCGGCGAATTCGCGCACTTCCTGGGTGATCTTCATGGAGCAGAACTTGGGGCCGCACATGGAGCAGAAGTGCGCCACCTTGGCGCTGTCCTTGGGCAGGGTTTCGTCGTGGTAGGCCTGGGCGGTGTCGGGGTCCAGGCCCAGGTTGAACTGGTCCTGCCAGCGGAAGTCGAAGCGGGCCTGGCTCAGCGCGTCGTCGCGGGCGCGGGCGCCGGGGTGGCCCTTGGCGACGTCGGCGGCGTGGGCGGCGATCTTGTACGCGATGATGCCCTGCTTGACGTCGTCGCGGTCGGGCAGGCCCAGGTGTTCCTTGGGCGTGACGTAGCACAGCATGGCGGTGCCGAACCAGCCGATCATGGCCGCGCCGATGGCGCTGGCGATGTGGTCGTAGCCGGGGGCGATGTCGATGGTCAGCGGGCCCAGGGTGTAGAACGGCGCCTCGTGGCAGTGCTTGAGCTGCTCGGTCATGTTGGCCTGGATCATGTGCATGGGCACGTGGCCGGGGCCTTCGATCATGGTCTGCACGTCGTGCTTCCAGGCCAGCTGGGTCAGCTCGCCCAGGGTCTTGAGTTCGGCGAACTGGGCTTCGTCATTGGCGTCCGAGGCGCTGCCGGGGCGCAGGCCGTCGCCCAGCGAAAAGCTGACGTCGTACTGCTTCATGATGTCGCAGATGTCCTCGAAGTGCTCGTACAGGAAGCTCTCGCGGTGGTGGGCCATGCACCACTTGGCCATGATGGAGCCGCCGCGCGAGACGATGCCCGTGCGGCGCTGGGCCGTGAGGTGAATGTAGGCCAGGCGCACGCCGGCGTGGATGGTGAAGTAGTCCACGCCCTGCTCGGCCTGCTCGATCAGGGTGTCGCGGAAGATGGGCCAGGTCAGGTCCTCGGCAATGCCGCCCACTTTCTCCAGCGCCTGGTAGATGGGCACGGTGCCGATGGGCACGGGCGAGTTGCGGATGATCCAGTCGCGCGTGGTGTGGATGTTCTTGCCGGTGGACAGGTCCATCACGTTGTCCGCGCCCCAGCGGATGGCCCAGACCAGCTTCTCGACCTCTTCCTCGATGCTGGAGGTGACGGCCGAGTTGCCGATGTTGGCGTTGATCTTGACCTTGAAGTTGCGCCCGATGGCCATGGGCTCGATCTCGGGGTGGTTGATGTTGGCCGGAATGATGGCGCGGCCGCGCGCCACTTCGTCGCGCACGAACTCGGGCGTGATGATCTTGGGGATGGCGGCGCCCAGGCCGTTGCCGGCCAGGCGCGCCTCGCGCGCGGCGTCCTGCTGGTACTCGGCCATCCATTCGCGGCGGCCGTTCTCGCGCAGGGCCACGTATTCCATCTCGGGCGTGATGATGCCCTTGCGCGCATAGTGCATCTGGGTGACGTTGCCGCCGCTCTTGGCGCGGCGCGGCTGGCGCTGCAGCGATGCGGCCTCGGCCCGCAGGCGTGCCACGCGCTCGTCTTCCTCGCCGCGCTTGCCGCCGTCGTCCAGGGCCTGGCGCAGGCGGCCGGCGTAGTACTCGCTGTCGCCGCGCGACTCGATCCAGGCATTGCGCACGCCCGGCAGGCCGCTGCGCACGTCGATGGCCACGGCCGGATCGGTGTAGGGGCCCGAGGTGTCATAGACGCTGACCTGCTCGCCATTGGTCAGCTGGATATCGCGCACGGGCACGCTCAGGCCGGCATGCAGGCTGCCTTGCAGATAGCTCTTGGTGGAGGCCGGGAACGGCTTGCGCGACTGCGCCAGCAGGTCGGAAAAACGCTGTGCGTCTGGAGCTTCGCCGGCTGCGGGGGTGAAGATGGAATCGGGAGCGTTCATGTCGGGTTCCTTGCGTTCAAAGCGTCGATCAACAACGCTCCGGGAACCGGACACTCCTTGGGCTGTGCCAAAGGCCGCGCACCGGGCTATGCCAGTGTGGGCCTGCCAGGGCCGTATGGCCTTGGCCCCTGGTTGCCACGCACGCCAAGGCGCACGAGCAGCCTTGGTTGGCAAGGGTCGATGTGCGTTGGATGGTGGCCTGCCTGGCCGTTGCGGCCCTGCGTGTATCCGCCGTGGCGGACTTCCATCCTCTGACTTCGGCCCCGCTTCAGGGTCCCGCTCTTCTTCCGCCGGTATCAACCGGATCAAGTTCGTCGGGTTCGCCGCCTGGCCCATGCAGCGCATGGACCGGTTGGCATCTCAGTGCATCAGCACACCCCGGAGCAGAGCGCAGTATAGGGGATGGCAAGGCGCCCTTGCCCTGCGGGTTTGCCCAGGGGCCTGAAAGCCCTGCTCAGTCGAAGCCGCGCATCTGTGCCCATTCGGCCACCGGTGCGCGCGTGGCGCGCCAGCCGTTGATGGGGGCATCCTTGTCCTCGTAGCCCAGCGCAATGCCGAAGGCCACGTGGTAGCCCTCGGGCAGCGCCAGCGCCTGGGTCACGGCGTCGTTGTAGCGGCGCCAGAAGCCCTGGGCGCAGGTGGCCAGGCCATTGGCGCAGGCCAGCAGCATGAAGGACTGCAGGTAGATGCCCAGGTCCACCCATTGCGGCAGGCCCATGCGCTCGTCCACCGCCACGATCAGGCCCACGGGCGCGCCGAAGAACTGGCCGTTGCGCGCCAGCTGCTCCAGCCGCGCGGGCTTGTCGTCGCGCGGAATGCCCAGCGACTGGTACAGCTCCTCGCCATTGGCAAAGCGCCGGCTGCGGTAGGGCTCCCAGAGGTTGGGCGGGTAGGACAGACCGGGCTGGGCGTCCTGGGGCTCGGCTTCGGCAACGGCGGTGAGCAGCTGCTGCAGCGGCTCGCCCGTCAGCGCCAGCACGCGCCAGGGCTGCAGGTTGCCGCCCGAGGCCGCTTGTGCCGACTGTTCCATCAGGGAGCGCACCAGGGCCGCATCGGGCGACTGGGGCAGGAAGGCGCGCACGGAGCGGCGCGCATGCAAGGCCTGTTCAACGTTCATGCTGGTCGGAGTCTCCGGTCTTCTTGGGGATCTTTGGTGATCTTCTGCAGGCCTACTTGCCCATGATCTGGTCGATCTTGTCCTTCTGGAAGGCCTGCGGGCGCTCGGACTCGCAGGGCACGCAGTCGCCCACCTTGCTGCCGGCCGAGAGCTTGGCAATGGCCTCCCACAGCAGCGCAATCTGCTGCTCGTGCGCGGCCGCGCCATCGCTCAGGCCGCGCATGGCCTGGGCCACGGGGTCCATTTCCTGGGTGATGCCGTAGGCCGTGAACGGCTGGGGCGCGGCGGCCGACGGGACCTTGATGGACTCGGCCTTGGCCGATGCCAGGTCGTGCTCGGTCACATCAGCGCTGTGGCCGTTCTTGCTGGCGATGATGCGTGCCGGAATGCCCACGGCCGTGGCGCCTGCGGGCACGGGCTTGATGACCACAGCATTGCTGCCGATCTTGGCACCGTCGCCCACCTCGAAGCCGCCCAGCACCTTGGCGCCCGCGCTGACCACCACATCGCGGCCCAGCGTGGGATGGCGCTTGGCGCCCTTGTACAGCGAGGTGCCGCCCAGGGTCACGCCGTGGTAGATGGTGCAGCCGTCGCCGACCACGGCCGTCTCGCCGATGACGACGCCCATGCCGTGGTCGATGAAGACGCGCTCGCCGATGACGGCGCCGGGGTGGATCTCGATGCCCGTGAGCCAGCGGCCGATGTGCGAGATGAAGCGCCCCAGCCACTTGAGGCCATGGTTCCAGCACCAGTGCGCCGGGCGCTGCAGCCAGATCGCATGCAGACCCGGATAACAGGTGATGACCTCCCAGGTGCTGCGTGCCGCAGGGTCGCGGTCGAGGATGCACTGGATATCGGAGCGCAGGCGGTCAAGCATCTAGGGGCTGGTTATTGTTGACAAGACCGCTCAGTCTAGCGTTTCGGTGGGGTGCTCTGCAGCATGGCCTTCGCAACACCGCGCAGGATGTGGATTTCCTCGGCGGTCAGTTGCGAGCGGTTGAAAAGCTGGTTGAGGCGCGGCATCAGCTTCTTGGGTGCGGCCGGATCAAGAAAGCCGATATGCGCCAGCGCCTGCTCCCAATGGCCCAGCATGCCGGCCACCTGGGCCGCGTCGGCGCGCTGCGGCGCGGGCGTGTGCTCCACCACGGGAAAGCCGCCCAGCGCCTGGCGCCATTCGTAGGCCACCACCTGGATGGCCGCCCCCAGGTTCAGCGAGCCGAACTGCGGATTGGACGGAATCGACAGCGCCACATCGCTGCGGTAGACATCGTCGTTGCTCATGCCGAAGCGCTCGCAGCCGAACAGGAAGGCCACGCCCGACTGGTTGCAGCGCGGCGCGGGAGCCGGTGCCGACACGGATGCATCGGCAGGCGCCGCCGCTTCATCGGGCGCAGCCAGCACATCCAGCGCCCCGCTGAGCAGCAGCTCGAAATGCTGGCGCGGCGTGCGCGTGGGCGGGCCGAAGTCGCGCGGCGTCATGGCCGTGGCGCACAGGTGGCTGATGCCGTCCAGCGCCTCCTCCAGCGTCTCGGCCACGCGCGCATTGCCCAGCACGTCCAGCGCGCCGCTGGCCCGCTGGATGGTCTCTTCCTTGCGCAGCACGTTGGGCCAGCGCGGGCGCACCAGCACCAGGTCGTCAAAGCCCATGGTCTTCAGGGCGCGGGCGGCGGCGCCCACATTGCCGGCGTGGCTGGTTTCTATCAGTACGAATCGGGTTTTCATGGCGTCGCTGGCCTGCCGGCGCCGGCAGAGCCCCCAAGACGGGACAGGTTGCGCAGCACAAAACGGACAAGGCGGGTAAAATTGCGCGCTATTGTCGCCGCCCCGCATCGCCGGACGCGGCTTTTTCCGTTCTTACCCGCGTCAAACAGCCTGCTTTTGCCAGAGAGGACCGTCCTCTCCTTGCACAGCCGCTGCTCCGCCAACGCCTCACAATCTATGTCGACCAACCTGCATCCCATGCTCAACGTGGCCATCAAGGCCGCACGCGCCGCCGGCGCCATCATCAACCGCGCGGCTCTTGACGTGGAATCCGTGCGTGTCGCACAAAAGCAGGTCAACGACTTTGTGACCGAGGTGGACAAGGCGGCCGAGCAGGCCATCATCGAAACCTTGCTGGGCGCCTACCCGGGCCACGGCATCCTGGCCGAGGAATCGGGCAACGAGTTCGGCGCCAAGAACTCCGACTACGTCTGGATCATCGATCCGCTGGACGGCACCACCAACTTCATCCACGGCTTCCCCGTGTACTGCGTGAGCATTGCCCTGTCCTTCAAGGGCAAGGTGGAGCACGCCGTGGTGTACGACCCCTCGCGCAACGACCTGTTCACGGCCACGCGCGGCCGCGGTGCCTACCTGAACGACCGCCGCATCCGCGTGTCCAAGCGCATCCAGCTCAAGGACAGCCTGATCTCCACCGGCTTCCCCTTCCGCCGTGGCGACAACTTCAAGCAGTACATGAACATGCTGGGCGACGTGATGCAGGAAACCGCAGGCGTGCGCCGCCCCGGCGCCGCCGCGCTGGACCTGGCCTACGTGGCAGCCGGCTTTGCAGACGGCTTCTTCGAAAGCGGCCTGCAGATCTGGGACGTGGCCGCCGGCAGCCTGCTGGTGACCGAGGCCGGTGGCCTGGTCGGCAACTTCACGGGCGAGGCGGATTTCCTGGAGCAGAAGGAATGCCTGGCGGGCAATCCGCGCATCTATGGTGCGCTGGTCGGCATCGTTGGCAAGTACAGCAAGTTTGCTTCTGCTGGTGAGAAGGCTGGTGTGCGGCAGGCGCTGTCTGACTCTGGAGAGGCGGCTCCCGTCGCTGATGCTGAGACTGCTGAGTCTGAGCAGCAGCCTGAGGCTTGATTCCGGCTTCTCCTGTCTCTCTTTAAAACAGCTCCTTCAAGGGGCTGTTTTTTATTGGGCCTTTGGATTTGGGTACTTTGTTTTTGACCCTGCCGGGGGGTTGCTTTTCGAGGCCGGGTCTCGGCCCGGCGGCCGACTGCCCTTTCTTGATTCGCCAAGAAAGGTCAGATCAAAGAAGGCGACCCGAATGTCCACGTCCCTTCGCTTCGCTGCGGGCAACCTGCGCCGGGCCGCCTGCGGGGTTCGCCGTGAAACTCACTTCGCGCTGCGCGCTACGTTCAAACATCACGGCGAGTCAGATGACGAGGCAGTCCTGTCCTTCGGCAGGACTGCAACCCCGCAGGCGACCCGACGCAGGCGTGGACATACGGGAGGGGTGAGAGGGGGCCACGGTCAGGGGCAGCATGCTGCCCACTGCACGTTTGCCGCCTCTTTTACCTCGCGCGTGCGTTGATCACGGCCTCGGCCACGTTGCGCGGTGCTTCGGCGTAGTGCTTGAACTCCATGGAGTAGGTGGCACGGCCTTGCGTTTGCGAGCGCAGGGAGGTGGCGTAGCCGAACATTTCGGACAGCGGCACTTCGGCCTTGATGGACTTGCCGCCGCCGGCCATGTCGTCCATGCCCTGCACCATGCCGCGCCGCGAGGACAGGTCGCCCATGACGGTGCCGGCGTAGTCCTCAGGCGTCTCGACTTCCACGGCCATCATGGGTTCCAGGATGACGGGGCTGGCCTTCCTGGCGGCTTCCTTGAAGCCGAAGATGGCCGCCATCTTGAAGGCCATTTCGTTGGAGTCCACGTCGTGGTACGAACCGAAGGTCAGCGTGACCTTGACGTCCACCACGGGGTAGCCGGCCAGCACGCCGCTGGTCAATGCCTCGACCACGCCCTTTTCCACCGCAGGGATGTACTCGCGCGGCACCACGCCGCCCTTGATGGCGTCCACAAACTCGAAGCCCTTGCCGGGTTCCTGCGGCTCCACCGTGAAGACCACATGGCCGTACTGGCCCTTGCCGCCGGACTGGCGCACGAACTTGCCGTCCACATCAGTGACTTTCTTGCGGATGGTCTCGCGGTAGGCCACCTGGGGCTTGCCCACGTTGGCTTCCACGTTGAACTCGCGCTTCATGCGGTCCACGATGATTTCCAGGTGCAGCTCACCCATGCCGGCAATGATGGTCTGGCCCGATTCCTCATCGGTGCGCACGCGGAAGGACGGGTCTTCGGCCGCCAGGCGCGACAGGGCAATGCCCATCTTTTCCTGGTCGGCCTTTGACTTGGGCTCCACGGCCTGGGCGATGACGGGCTCGGGGAAGACCATCTTCTCCAGCACGATGGGCGCTGACGGGTCGCACAGGGTCTCGCCCGTGGTCACGTCCTTCAGGCCCACGCAGGCGGCAATGTCGCCGGCGTGGATTTCATCGACCTCCAGGCGTTCGTTGGCATGCATCTGCACGATGCGGCCAATGCGCTCCTTCTTGTCCTTGACGGAGTTGAGCACGCTGTCGCCCTTGTTGAGCACGCCCGAGTAGACGCGCACAAAGGTGAGCTGGCCCACGAAGGGGTCGGTCATCAGCTTGAAGGCCAGGGCAGAGAACTTCTCGCTGTCATCGGCATGGCGCACGATGATGGAGCCGTCTTCCGCATGGCCTTCCACGGGCGGCACTTCCAGCGGCGAAGGCATGAGCTCGACCACGGCGTCCAGCAGGCGCTGCACACCCTTGTTCTTGAAGGCCGAGCCGCACAGCATGGGCTGGATCTCGCCCGCAATGGTGCGCAGGCGCAGGCCGCGCAGGATGTCGGCCTCGGGCAGGTCGCCCTCTTCCAGGTAGCGGTTCATCAGGTCTTCGCTGGCCTCGGCAGCCGCCTCCACCATGGACTCGCGCCACTTCCTGGCGTCGGCCACCATGGCTGCGGGAATCTCCTGGTACTCGAACTTCATGCCCTGCGTGGCCTCGTCCCAGATGATGGCCTTCATCTTGAGCAGGTCCACCACGCCGGTGAACTGCTGCTCTGCGCCAATGGGCAGCACGATGGGCACCGGGTTGGCCTTGAGGCGGTCGATCATCATCTGCCGCACGCGCAGAAAATCCGCGCCCGTGCGGTCCATCTTGTTGACGAAGGCCAGGCGCGGCACCTTGTACTTGTTGGCCTGGCGCCAGACCGTCTCGGACTGCGGCTGCACGCCGCCCACGGCGTCATAGACCATCACGGCGCCGTCGAGCACACGCATGGAACGCTCCACCTCGATGGTGAAATCCACGTGGCCCGGGGTGTCGATGATGTTGATGCGGTGCTGGTCAAAGCGGCCGTCCATGCCCTTCCAGAAGCAGGTCGTGGCCGCCGAGGTGATGGTGATGCCGCGCTCCTGCTCCTGCTCCATCCAGTCCATGATGGCGGCGCCCTCGTGCACCTCGCCCAGCTTGTGGCTCACCCCGGTGTAGAACAGGATGCGCTCGGTCGTGGTGGTCTTGCCGGCATCGATGTGCGCGGAGATACCAATGTTGCGATAGCGTTCTATGGGGGTATGGCGGGCCATGAAAGGACTCCTGGGTGCTGATAAGCGTTGATGCGTGGATCTGCCGTGGGCTGGGATTCTCGCGGGGGTTGAATGAGGGTTGATGACAATTGGAATGTACGAAGACAATCGTACTATCTTCCGCAACTTCTTGCAGAACGGTTCATGTTTTCACCACGCAAGGGGCGTGTCTGCCAGATAACTGCCCGCCCCACACCCGCGCCGCACACCACAGCAGCGCCCTGCGGCACTGCTTCCATGGCACAGTGGCGCCCCATCGACTGGACGATTCATGCTTGCCAACCACCCCGACCGCGAACAGATACGCCTGGAAAACCTGCTCAACGCCTTGGGCAACCCCCTCCGCCTGGCCGTGGTGCGCGCGCTGGCCGCAGGCCATGAGCGCGCCTGCGGCTCGCTGCTGCAAGGCCAATCCAAATCCACCATGACTCACCACTGGCGCGTGCTGCGCGACAGTGGCGTGATCTGGCAGCGCCCCGACGGCCGCGAAAACCTGCTCTCCCTGCGCCGCGAAGACCTGGATGCACGCTTTCCCGGCCTGCTGGACGCGCTGCTGCAGGCCCTGGCCGAAGACCCGCTCACCGAACAGGCCACGGCCGCACACCTCAAACCCTGCCCTTGAAACCCAGCCCCTGCAACGCAGGCGGCAGCCCTGCGCCCTACCCCTTCACGGCAAGCGCCACAGCAACGCCCTCATCCGCAAACCGCTTGGCCGCCTTGAGCAGATAGCTCACGGCATAGAGGATGGGGTCATCGGCCTCGTCGCCATTCAGATGGTCCACCACCTCGACGGCATAGCCCAGGTCCACCGCCGTGTCGTGCAGCAGGCCCAGCAGTTCCTTGTCCTGCGGCTCCAACGACTGCGCTTGATCGGCCTTGGCGTAGTAGATGCGCAGCAGGTCGCGGCACACGCAGTTGATGGCCGTGACCTTGTGGCTAGCGTGCAGCTCCAGCACTTCGAGGGCAGCGCCCAGGTGCAGGACGGCGTCGATGGCAAGGTCTTCGAGTTTGGGTTGGGGAATGGTGGCGAGGGTTGGTGGCTCCATCGAAGCTCGCTGTGCGTGGATCATGGCGCACAATTCTTATTTTGCAAGGCGCGCTGGGCCACGTTTTCTTTAACTCATGGCCTGTGGCGCAATTGATCAACGCACATTGCAAGAACCAGCAGTCACTGGTCAAGCTCGCCGGCCTAGAGCGTTCGCAGTTGGGCAAGGTGGAGTGCGGGGAGCACATACCAGCCTTAGTTATCGTGTTCAAGATTGCGTGGGGCTGGAGTGCAGTGCGGCGGAGGTGATAGAGAGATTTGAGAAAATGTTATGGGCTACGGGCTGAACCTACGGAATCAGGATGCGCAGGCTGAGCACGGTCTGCGCGGACCAATCAGCGTAAGCAACTATGGCAAAGGCTTCAAACCCAGTTCTCTCAGGAATGCATTGTGCTTGTCCTTCGCAGCCCCAATTGCTTTTTCAATATCCACCAGCTCTTGGTGAGTCTCATCCAGAACAATCTCCGCCGCGGTCAATGCCGTACTGATATAGCGCGAGATGTTCAGGTTGAAATCGTTCTTCTCGATCTCGGCCATCTCCACCTTGCGTGAATAGCGCACCTCTTCCTCACGGAACTGGTAGGTCCTGATGATCTTGGCGATGTGCTCTGGCTTGAGCTGGTTCTGGCGCTTCCCTTTTTCAAAATGCTCGGCGGCGTTGATAAACAGCACGTCGTCCGGCTTCTTGCACTTCTTCAACACCAAAATGCAGACGGGGATGCCAGTGGAATAGAACAGATTGGCGGGCAAGCCGATCACCGTGTCGATGTGCCCGTCCTTCAGCAACTTGGTGCGGATGCGTTCTTCCGCCCCGCCTCGGAACAGCACGCCGTGTGGAAGGATGATAGCCATCACGCCTTCGTCTTTGAGGTAGTGGAAACCGTGCAGTAGGAATGCGAAGTCGGCAGCGGACTTGGGCGCGAGGCCGTGGCTCTTGAAGCGCACGTCGTCGGCCAACGCGTCGGTCGGTTCCCAACGGTAGCTGAAGGGCGGGTTGGCAACGATGGCGTCAAAGCTCGGTTTCTTGGCCGGGTTCTGCTCCCGCATTATGTCCCACTCGTTAAGCAGGGTATCGCCGTGGAAGATCTCGAACTCTGCGCCCTTCACCCCGTGCAGCAGCATGTTCATGCGCGCAAGATTATAGGTTGTGATGTTCTTTTCCTGTCCGAAGATTTTGCCGATGGTGCCGTCCGCCTTGGCCACCTTCTTGCGGACGTTGAGCAGCAACGAGCCGGAGCCACAGGCAAAGTCCAGCACACTTTCCAACCGCTTCTTGGTACCGGTCTTTGGATTCTGACTGTCCAGCGTGACAATGGCAGAGAGGATGTCGGAAATCTGCTGGGGGGTGTAGAACTCACCCGCCTTCTTGCCGGACCCGGCGGCAAACTGGCCGATCAGGTATTCATAGGCATCGCCCAGCGCATCAATGTCAGTGGAAAACTCCACCAGCCCTTCGGCGATCTTCTGAATGATGGTGCAGAGCTTGGCGTTCCGGTCGGCGTAGGTTTTGCCGAGCTTAGGAGAACTCAGATCGATCTCGGAGAAAAGTCCCTGAAATGTGCTCTCGAACGACTCCGTTTCGATGTATTTGAAGCCCGCTTGCAGCGTGTTCAACAGGTCCGCATTTTGGGTACGCGCAAGGTTGGCGATGCTGTTCCAAAGGTGCTCGGGCTGGATAACGTAGTGCACCTTGCGGCGCATCTGCTTCTCGAATGTCAGGATGTCGTCTACGTTGTTTGCATACCAGAGGGCCAGCGGCACCCTGTGGATGTCGCCGCTGACATCGGGATAGTCTCGCCCCAGCTCCTTCTTTGCCGCCGTCTCGTAGTTGTCGGAGAGATATCGCAAAAACAGGAAGGACAGCATGTAGTCGCGAAAATCGTCCGCATCCATGGCGCCTCGCAGTTTATCCGCGATACTCCAGAGTGTGTTTCCCAATTGCTGTTGATTGATATCGGTCATATAACTGGAGTCTTGATCTCTAATTTTTCCGGCCCTTGTTTCTCAGATTTTTCTTTGGACCTCTTCAATGGTAAATCTGCTTTTGTAGCCTCTGAATACAGCGCTGCACTGAAAAAATGGCTTGAGGCGAATTTTTCAAAAATATTTCGAAAATCATCTTTATATCGATCTGGTGGGTCATGTGGTTCGTTAATCAAGTAATCAGCATGACTCATCACATTTATCATACGTTCATGCAGGTCTCGGTCGGGGTCATTCTCTGGCACTTTGATACACGCCGTCCACCCGTCTAATCCGCAAAAGATGGCCGTCTGCTCCATGATGCAACGCATCATATTAAAGTGATGTCGCTTAATTTCACCAGACTGTGTGACCTTTTTCAATTCAGCCAGCGTTGCGAGGTGATGAAGAAAAGGTTTATTGTCGGTATCGGACAACAAATAATCGTCTGACGTAGCATCATTCTTCAGGAAGAAACGACTCGATTTTCCTTTTCCGATTTCGTTGCACAGAACATTAAAAAACAGTGTGTGATGCGTCGAGATCACAGTCTTGGGGGTGTTTCTCGCTTTTGTCAGCAAGTGGGCTAAATGACTAGCAACCGCGATAGCGTTATTCTCGTCCAAAGAGGATATTGGATCATCAATGTAAACGTATTTTACCCATTGGTAGTTCTTGTCGCCATCAAGAACCAATTGCACAATAGCGAGAAAGAAACACCAAAGAAATATATTCTCTTCGCTACGGGAAATTTTAATGTTGTTTACCTCAACTTTCCCAGATGGCGTGATGAACGTTCGAAAGAAGCGAACAATATGCTGCTCCCCAATTGATTCTCCAAGTGAATTATTAAGCGGCGCTTTATCAAGCTTAAACTCAAAATCAGTGTAACGACTAAGAATTGGTCCAATACGATTATCCATCTCCAACTCCTCAAGGCCCGCAAAGAACCGAGATGTTGGGTGGAGCGTCAGATAACGTTCGCTGTCGTTATCCAAGTCGTTGTACCAAGAGAAAAGATCTTCCGTGAAAGCGTTGAAATATAGCGTATCACGATGCTTTGTTTCCCCATCCTTATTGATTTTCTTACCAAGGTCTTTAAATATACCCGAGAGCCGCGTTTTTCCGGTGCCATTATAGGCATAAAGAATAATGAATTTCTTAGCGCTCTTCGAATCCAGCGTTCTCCGGAAACGGGCAGCAAGCTCTTCGAGGTTTTCAATTTGCACGGTTACCATTACTCTAAATCCTCCAAAGCTGGAAAAATCCGCTGGATAAGACCTTTCTTATGAGTCTTCAGCGTTTCGAGCTTTTTGATTTCGTCGGTGATAAGGTTGTCGAGGTGATTAAGGCACTCGGCTATGCGCTGCTGCTCAGCCAGCACAGGAACTCGGAACGCAAGATCAATAAAAAATTGGAGTCCGATTGTTTTTATTGTGCTTCCAGTGGCGGCTCTCTCGATGCGTGGCTTTGCATTTTGAAGAAGGTGATACAGGAACCAGTTGGAAAGCATGCGGGAATTGCAGGTCCAGGCGATGAAGTGTTGACTCACCGCCATTGGCTCACCCATGACCGCGCTCTTACCGATTCCAGCGTCACGGCTGACGAATACAGTGCCCTTCGGATGAAGCACGGCAGATGAATTTTTAATTCCTTCCTTGGATATCTCAATTGCGGTTTCAGAAATAATACCGTTATCCAACCGCTTAGAGTCTGCCAAAGAAACCCATTTAATCCCGCCATTGTAGTACTCGGAATGGCTCTTACTAGGAGTGTGCCCAGAACCACGCTTAGCGAGGTCTTCAAGCCTCTTTTCCTCCCAATCCCCGGTGTTCTGAAACTCAGGAAAGCGGAGGCGGGGTTGGTTTTCGTAGTCGCGAGGAAAAAGCTGCTGCATCAGCCCCTTTTTATGGGTCTTGAGCTCGCCCACATTTCTCGCTTGCGCGGAAATTAGCTCGTCCATCGAGTTCAGGCATCCGGCGATTCTTTGTTGTTCGATAAGGGATGGGAAACAGATCGGTAGAGCTTTGATAATTTCCGCATTTAAATTCTGGACCCCACTGCCTGCGGCGTTATCAACAAAATATCTTTGGCTGCTGGGTGCCGATATAGAATAATAGAGGAAGTCTCTGTCAGCCTTTTCGGAAATTTTCGTAATGGCAATCCAGCCATCATGAATGCAAGTCTTGATCTGAAGAATGTAGGGCCGCCCGAAACTCATGGAATTTGACAGTATCAAGTCCCCAGGATTTACAACTCGGGTCTTACTCAGCGCTTCAGGACGGACTTTCTCTGCCGTCCGAGTGACGTATTTGGCGTCCTTGTCCACATCGCCAATCTTGAGCCAGTTGAGTCCATCCTTAAGGGTAGTGATGAATCCATCAATCGGACGCGGTGATCCACCACGAACAACTTCGGATAAATCTCCCAAGATAGAGCTCTCCCAACCCTTAGTTTCCCGAAACTCCGGAAACCGCAGCGTCGGCACCAGCATGGCCCCTGCATCTTCCTTCTTGGTGGTGATTTTGTTCTTACCGCTCATACGCGCTCAGTCCCGAAATGTCGCGGCCAGCGGCGCGTTTGGTGAGGAGGGGATGGAGGTCTTCCATTAGGGCGATTTCGGCCTGGGTACGGGCTTTCCAGCCGAGGTCCAGCGGGGCCATCAGGTCACTGAGTTGTTCGCCATCAAAGATCATGCGGTCGAGAATACCGTCCACGAAGTTTTGAAGGGCAGCGGTGGCAAGGCCGCGTTTCGCGGCAATGGCGGCGAGTTCCTTGGCGTTTTTCTCGGCCTTGAAGCGGGTGTAGCCATCGCGGATGGCTACCTCGGAGAGGCCTTCCCCTGCCTGGAGCGTGCCGATGTATTCGGCTATATCGTCGCGCTCGTTCATGAACTTAGCATCGGCGCTAATGAGGCCGATGAGTTCCTCACGGGTCATCTTTGCCTTACCTGGCCCCTTGGCCGAGAACTTGGCAATGAGGCCCATGATGTAGTCGTAGTCGATGACGGCGGAGGCGAAGAGGACGAACTCGAAGTCAAGCTGGTCCACGGGGTCGTCGGGGCCGGGTCCATCACCATCCTCTCCGCTCTTGCCCTGCCGCGCTCTGAGCCGTTTGGCTGTATCTAGATACTGGCCCCTGAAGCCGCGCAGATTTTCATCGGGCAGGACCTGCTCGATGATGGCCTTGCTCTCCCCCGTGAGGTCAGTGTACTGATCCAGTTGTGTCTTGAGCCGCTGGACTTCCTTGAAGTGGGTGATGAAGGCGGCGCGAGCCTCGTCGCCTTTCAAGTTGGCCACATCGGAAGGCGTGCAGGCCAGGCCCTGGGACTTCATGAAGTCGTCCAGCTTCTGCACGGCAGTCTCCAGCTTCTGGATGACCACAGGGGCCTTGTCCACGAGCCAGATTTCGCGCGCCTGCTCGCCGGTCTTCTCGCCAGAGAAGAGGGCAATGGCTGCATCTACGGAATCTTGTTGCTGGCGGAAGTCGAGGATGTTGCCGTAAGGTTTGGTGCCGTTGAGTACGCGGTTGGTTCGGGAGAACGCCTGTATCAAGCCGTGGTGCTTGAGGTTCTTATCCACGTAAAGCGTGTTCAGAAACTTGGAATCGAAGCCGGTGAGCAGCATGTCCACCACAATGGTGATGTCGATCTTCTGCGCAGCAGGATAGTCGGCATTGGGCCACTGCTGATCCTTGATGCGCTTTTGTACATCCTGGTAATAGAGATCGAACTCGCTCAAACGGTGGTTGGTGCCGTAGCGGGCGTTGTAGTCGGCGAGGATGGTCTTGAGCGCGGCCTTCTTCCCCTCGGGATCTTCTTCGTTGTCTGCCTGCTCCTGCGGCAGGTCTTCCTGGATCTGCTTCACATCCGGGTCGCCCTCGGCAGGTGGGGAGAAGACGCAGGCGACGTTCAGCGGCTTGAAGTCAGGATCTGCAGCCTGTTTGTCCACCTGCATCGTCCTGAACAGGGCGTGGTACTCGATGGCGTCATTGATGGACGAGGTGGCAAGGATGGCGTTGAAGCGGCGTCCGCCCGTGGCGGCATCGTGCTTGGCCACAATGGCCTCGATGACGGCCCTCTTGGCGATGGCCTCGCCGGGCTTAGGCGGTCTCTTGCCCTCGGGCTTGAAGTAATCGACGTGGAAACGCAGGACGTTCCCATCCTCGATGGCATGGGTGATGGTGTAGGCGTGGAGCTGCTTCTGGAACAGCTCTTCGGTGGTCTGATATGAGGCCACCTCGCCGTCGATTTTTACCCGACTGGCGTTGCCCTTGGGACCACCGAATATAGGAGTACCGGTGAAGCCGAAGAGCTGCGCCTCGGGAAAGAACGTTCTGATGGCTTTGTGGTTCTCGCCAAACTGCGAACGATGGCACTCGTCGAAGATGAAGACGATGCGTTTGTCCTTCAGCGCTTCGAGCTGTTCCTTGTAGGTGACCTGGCCATTCTTGGTGCGCTGCTTGTTGCGCTTACTGTTTTCATCCAGCGCGAGGCCAAGTTTCTGGATGGTGGTGACGATGACTTTGTCGGCGTAGTCCTCCGAAAGCAGGCGGCGCACGAGAGCGGCGGTGTTGGTGTTTTCTTCAACACAGCCTTCCTGGAACTTGTTGAATTCCTCTCGCGTCTGGCGGTCGAGGTCTTTGCGGTCCACGACAAACACACATTTGTGGATGTGGTCGTTTTCCTTCAGCAGCGTGGAGGCCTTGAAGGAGGTGAGTGTCTTGCCACTGCCCGTGGTGTGCCAGACGTAGCCGTTGCCGTTGTCTTCGTCGATGCACTTCACGATATGCTGCACGGCATACACCTGATATGGCCGCATGATCATGAGCTTTTGCTCCCCCGCGAGCAGCACCATGTAGCGGCTGATGGTGCGGCCTAGATCGCACTTCTTCAGAAAGTGCTCGGCGAACTCGTCGAGTTGAGTGATCTTGCGGTTGTCCTCACCTGCAAATTCATAGATGGGCAGAAAGCGTTCATCGGCATTGAAGGCGTAGTGGCGGGCGTTGTTGTTGGCGAAGTAGTAGGTGCGGTCGCGGTTACTGACTATGAAGAGCTGCATAAAGCAGAGCAGCGTCTTGGTGTAGCCGTTGCCGGGGTCTTGCTTATATTCGACGATCTGCTCCATGGCGCGCCGCGGATTCACGCCCAGGGTTTTCAGTTCGATCTGCACACAGGGCACGCCGTTGATGAGGATGAGAACGTCGTAGCAGTGGTAGCTGTTGTCGGTGTTAATTCGGAGTTGGCGGACGACCTCAAAGTGGTTTTTGCACCAATCTTTGATGTTCACCAACGTGTAGTTCAGAGGTGTGCCGTCGTCGCGAGTGAAGGCATTGATACCACGGAGGGTCTTAGCAGCGGTGAAGACGTCCTGGGTGACGATTTCATCCAGAAGCCTGGCGAACTCGGCGTCGGTCAGTTTGACTCGGTTGAGGTCCTGGAACCTCTCGCGGAAGTTCTTTTCCAGTGCAACGCGATCACGGATGTCGTCACGGTAGTCGTACTTCAGGTTCTGAAGCGTGCCAATGAAGCCGTATTCGATGTGCTGTTCTTTGACGACGAAGCCCGGGGCTCCGGAGGACAGATCGTAGGTGGACTTGGATGAGGGCATGGGGAGGAACGTGCGTCGGCCATGGACCGGAAGACAATGCGTGTGGCGGGTTGTATAGATTGTGACCCATGCCCGATGCGGTGCAGCGGACGGGCTGCATCATTGGACTCGGCACGGGGATAACGAACCTGTACATGCCACCGCCTTAAAAAAAAAAACTCAATATAAGACGAACTATATGATTTTCTCTCTCAACATCTAGCTTC